>NZ_JAOQJK010000002.1:0-300000 GCF_025567045.1 Barnesiella propionica
AATACACGGAAAGAATAGATGTTACCCGTCCATCCTTCCGTTTTGTCAGTCGAACCGCTAAATAGTTCGCTACCATCTATTAAATGATTCCAGATATACGACTTATTTCCGTTTTGCGCTACAAATACACCGTCAATATACATTTTACCTCCGGTTTCATCTATCACATAAACCATGTGATACGTCTTTCCCAGCTTGATATCAAAGGGAAACCTTGTATCCTCTGAGGCGGCTCCATCCCTCGTAGGATTATAGAAGTATTTCCCAGGTACATGATACGCCAGATAGGTATTATTGTTAGTTGCCGTACTCCATATTATAGGAACGTATGAATTGAAAGAATCAACACGGAAAATAAATTCTACGGAAAAAGGCTTCATCTGTTCCCCTTTACCCAAAAATACCCTGTTATCAAAACGAAAGGTATTATTTATCCCGTATCTCGGAAATTTACTTATCATGCTCATAATACAACAGGTTCTTTAAATGTTACCAGTGCCAATAATTTCGTAGGATCTTGCACACATATTTTAAATTCTACATGATAAACCCCGGGCTGGGAAAAATCGGGGGTTTCCAGCCACACAATATGATCCGGGAATATAATTTGTGATACCAAAGTTTGGTTTATGACAAGTTTTTTCGGCAATTCATAATCTGTACTATCCACCGTAATAGTAAATGTAGATGTCGATGATACGTTAACTATGAATATATTTTTTTCTTTCGAAAAAGCTATATTATTATCTTGCACGATAACCGGGGTGTAAAATACTGGAGTAATTGCATCTCCGGCTTTTACGATTTGTTTAGGATTGTATTTCCGGGCTACATTATCCTTTGTATCCAATCCTATAAATAAAGTGTCAGGATTACTCTCATTCGCCATTTCCAATCCTTGTGAATCGAATAAAGCATGATACGCCCCCTGCGGTACAACATCTCCATCCTCTTTGCTGGAAATGGCATCTGGAATAAAGTTATAATAGTTATCTGTGGCGTAAAATTTCAGAGTATACCAGTCTTTTGTGTCACCGTTGGCTCGAAAACATACATCGATGCTGCAATTTTTTTCGAATACAGAACCCGATAAATTATGTTCAGTTATCTCTTCCTTAGTGGGCGAATATATCCAGGTAGTACCCGTTACCAATGAGAAAAAATCAAATCCATCATCATTCTGTCTTTTAAAATCCAAAAAATCAGTATATGAAATGGGGCCGCATGGAGTAGGGGAATATATCAGGCTCCATTGTTTCCAGTCGTTAAAATCGTTCGAATCAGATAAAGCAACAAATTCGAATATGTTATTTTTATAAGTACAAGTTACCTTAATTACATCGTCCGCAAAATCGCTATCATAAAGAGGAATAACTTCTACTACACCGCCAAAAAATAAACCCAAAAACTGATTCGAAGTTGCGAACGGATATTTAATGTTATATTTCCATGCACCAGTATTATCCTTTAAATACCCTATAATTTCTTGTAACGATACATCATCTAAATACTCTACTTCATTATTAGAAGATGCGAGATACATCCCATTTTCAGTAGAAAAAAGATAGATTTTTGCCGGATCATTTTTGTAAATATAAATACTATTATCGATGGGGGCATAATCTTCGGTAATGGGGCTTTTCGCAGGTTCGGTAAATCCTACAATCTCACGTATCTTTTTGGTATCGGTTAAGTACCATCTGTCATGAAGATTTCCTCCCGCAATAAGCAGATCGGATGTAGTATTACCCTGTAGGTATACCGTATTTGAACGGTTAATTTTAGCGATAGCATCCGCATTGGCTTTTCCTTTACTACCTTCATACGCCGTACCTGCAGTTTCGCCCAGAGATAAAGTATTTTTTCTCATCCCTTCTTCGGGAGAAAAAGTATATATTTCATTCGGATTATCCTTATAAATAAAGATGCTGTCAGGGTAAGGAACGTAATCCGTCGTACGTACACCGCCTATTTCCGATACACCTGTTATCTCCCTGATTTGCTTTGTGTCAGTCAAATACCATTTATCATGAAGATTTCCTCCCGCAATAAGCAGATCGGATGTAGTATTACCCTGTAGGTATACCGTATTTGAACGGTTAATTTTAGCGATAGCATCCGCATTGGCTTTTCCTTTACTACCTTCATACGCTGTACCTGCAGTTTCGCCCAAAGATAATCCACCACTTCCGCCGGACATAGGTGTCATTCCATTTTCAGTAGAAAAAAGATAGATTTTATCCGGGACTCCTTCTTTTAAATAAATACTTTCTGGAAATGGGGGATATTCTATTGTATCATTTATAATACCGATAGAATCAACTTTAGTTACCTCACGAATTTTTTTCGTGTCAGTTAAGAACCATTTATCACCAACAACACCAAATAACACTTGTATATTAGAAGTTATAAAATCTTTTAAATATACTACATTTGAGCGGTTGATTTTTAGAATGGAAAACAGTAAGTTTTTGATGTTCGTTTTGTCGGTAGAACTCATCAATCCAGCAGTCTCGTAACTTGCTGCCGGATAAACTATCGAAAATGGAGTATAAGTATTGTCGAGCTTTTTGATATTAAAATTTAATGTCATTTTGTCGGTAAAATATTCCATCTTTACGCTGTTTACATCAATTAGCCCGATCGAAATAAAATCTTGCAGGGATGTGACCATACTTTCCAATTCCGACAGATTCTCTATTTCTAAGACAGGGTTTCCGCCTGTCTCTCCGGTTGCTACCCATGCGCCCGCATCTGCCCGGTAAATAGCAGCGGGAATAGCGTTGCCCACCATGGCCCACCACCCATTGTGAGGAGTAGGATAACTCTGGTTAAGTCTGGCTTCCGTAACGAATAAACCTTTGCATGCTCCTTTTATATTCCGAGCCTTTAGCCACCCCTTGACTTCAAAGTCCCTTTCTATTACGCCGCTACCTCTTACCGTAACATTACCGCCTGTGGTTAGATTTCTTCCAACCGATACATCACCTTCAAGTTCGGTTGTTTTTATTGCTTTCATATAATCAAACTCTTTGATATTTCAAAAAACGATGTTGCATCGATGCCAAATTCTTGTTGTACTAATCCCGCTGCGTAATAAACAATGGCACGGTAACATCTTTCACATATTTCTATTCCTCCATCCTTCAGTTTGGGTATAGGTAAATACACCGCTTGCTTTACGTTGGCATTTTCGGTTTTGCACGAATAGAATTCAAGAACCTTACCCTCGGCTCGGACAACGATCGCACAAACCGGTTTTTGTGGTGTACCTCGTAAACCTTGCCATCGGGACGATTGTAATTCATATTGTGGGTTGTTTTCCGGTATGGCTGAATATACGGCGCGAGTCCAATCGTTCATTTTGAATACGATTAGACGCATAAAGTCATCGGGTAAGATAGTCCAGCCCCAATAGCCATCTTCCCAATATATAGCATCTGCAAAATTATTTCCGCTGTTAAGCATATAAATAGGTGCGGACATTTCAACGATTCTCACGGCATCTTCTATCTTATTTTCGATGATTTCATCAAGAGTTAGAGTATCGATATCGTCCGTGACGATAAGTTGCGTGCTACTGTTGTTCTGGTCAATAGCTATTCGGATTGATTTCTTAATGTCGCAAATATTGTATATCATGGTATCATGAATTAAATACCTTCAAAGGTGATACCGTTCGCTTCCGCAGCCTCTTTAATAGCTTTGGTACTTCTTAATTTAGTACGGCTGATGCCGAATTTTTCACTAAGATAATCCTTCGCATCTTCCAGGCATGATACATAAATTATTGTACTACCGTTGGTTCCGGATTCTTTGTTATCTTCCATATCCCTGTTTATGGCTCCCTCCGTTTCAGTAAGAATTATCTGTTTTTCTATTTTCTTAATTTCAGCCTCCCCGGGTAAAGCATCTTCTTTAAACAACTTGCCCATTTTGCGGTGCTGTTTGAGACCTTGCTGTATATCTTTGTCATCGGTATAGAATACGCTGCTTCCCCCGGTTAAAGGAGAGAATGTGATGTGAGTGCTCTTTCCGCTTGGCAAAATAATGTTGACGCTGATGTTCGTCTTTGCTATATATCTTTTAAGCATATCGTTGATAGTTATGGAGTGGTAAAATATTAACCGGGATGGGCAGAGTTGCCCGCCCCGGTTATGGTTTATCTTAGAATGAGAATCTGTTAAGAATTTGATGAAGGTGCTTGGGCAAGCTGCATGCGGGCATGCGCTTTAGCATAACGCAAATATAAGCAAGCGACTTCTTGGATAACTACGGCATCGGTTCTGCGCACTCCGGCTTTTTGCAAGTCGAGAATGTTGCGGCTCCAGGACACATGAGTTTTCTTTGTCAGATATTCGGGATCGAGGGCAAAACCGCAATCACTCATGCCGTTGGAATCAAAGAGTTCATGATGGATAGTAAGAACCTCGCCAAAGTCTGTGTCCCAGCTCTTGAACTTTAAGTTCCATACCTCTACAGTATCTTTTAGGCGAAACTTCTCACTCTTAATTTTTGAAAATGCAGATAGCATATCACTGCCGCAGAACAAAATCTTACGCTTGTTTCCTATACCTGTTCCTACAAAAAGGTCCTTAGTAATATCTACAAGGTTTTCGTCACTGATAACGGCGCATTTCTTTGTATCATCCCATTCTCCCACCTCGATGTCTTTACCGGCCATCCACCAAATTCCTTTAGTAAACCAAGTAGCCGCACCATTTTTAGTAGTGTGATGAATAACATTGCGTACACCAAAAAGGAATGTGTTCTCTTGGGAGAGGCGCATATCATAAATACCGTCCTCTTCGATGTCGCTAAAGTTCCAGTCTACTTCTTTGGCGGCGATTTTATCGAATGTAGACTGTTCGACTTGTATCATAAAATTCTGGCAGTATTGGATTTCGGCCGTTGGTATATTATTAAAACGTCCGGTTTGTACGTCCAGCTCTCCGCAAGCCTTACCCATTCTTACGAGAGTTGTTCCGCTTGGAATGGCAGGAACATAAATGGCTTGTTTATTGCTGTCTAGGTTTCCATTGACCGCATAAACCGTAGGCATATTCGTACTGTCGTTACGTCCGCACACACACAAGACTAAGTCCGGAGTGTTTTCGTCGTCAGCATCATAGGCATTTCCTTTGTCATCATATTTAGCTTTTACTCCTACAACACGTATAGTATCGTCTAAAGTAAACATATTCGCATCATCTACGCTCAGTGTCACGCTTGCACCGCTTGTTTGAACGGTTGTGTCAGAGGTGGTTTTGCAACTAATGGGACGAGTACCAACACTGTAATATTTTACTTCGAAGCTGTCGCTTGGCTGTGCCTTGGCATATCGGCTTATTTGGTCGATAGGGGTTGCCATAGGACGAATTTTGATAATACGTTTATCAATGTCTTTAGTGTACATCTCCGGATCACCGTCACGTCGTCCTTGAGTTTCCGTAGCAATACCGCTGGTTCCGTCCGGCCCACCCGAGTCGGTTATACCTGCATCAGGCAATGCGGAAGCATCCGCCATCATTACTCCTGTTCCGGCTCCCGTAAGGAGAGTAAGAAGAGTAAGGAAAATTCCCCACATAAATTTAAATGTTTTCTTTGCGTTACTCATTTTTTGTTGAAATTAAAAATTAATATTGTGTTTCAAAATCTCGTTATATTGTGGTCTTTCGGCGTTTTTCCCCTCCTCGTTCCCATATGCTTTGGTTCCCCTCTCCAAATTGGTCGAGGGCTCCGAGATTAGGCATAGATTTGCGCTCTCCGCCGTGGCCGTTCTTCCCGTCCAGTTGTGCTGTACCGTCAGTTTTCTTGTTGGCACGCAGCTTTTCTTCGATTTTTGTATTCTTGCCTTTCAGTTCCCCTTCTTGGATAGCTTGCTCCACATCTACGTCATGTTTAATAGCTTTCATCGCCATTTTGATGCTTTCCGGTGTGAACTTTCCCATAACACCGTCACGTACTATGGTAATTAGAAATTCCATTGCATTGTCGATCTCTTCATCGCTCATTCCCTCATTCTGTTGCAGGCTGTCCAAAACGGAGAGCGATTCAGCCAGATTTTTCTGATAAGTTTCGTCAAGTTCCTTTTCTTTGGCAACTCTCTTAATAAATTCTTGATTTGCGGCAGCAATTTCTTCCTGCCGTTCAGGGTCGTCAATGACTTCTTTGATTTCTGTCCCGAACTGACGAATTAATCCAATGGCAGGATCTTCGCCGTTCTTCCAGTTCATAATAAAATTAGCGCTGCGTGGGTCGCTTGTAAACATCTCCGAAAATTTACCCTCACGTTCTTTGTACCCTGCTATTTGTTTATCGTAATCATCGTAATCGTCATTAATTTGACCGAAAAACAAATCTTCGTCGTCGAAATTTTTATCCGGATATTTCCCTTTCATTCTCTCTAAAGCCAAATCTCTTTTGCTCTTAACTGTGTTGTTATCAACGTTTGCCATATTTTTATGATGATGTTATGAATTTATGTCATAAAAATAAGTACAAACTTTAGTCGGCTACTTTTATTTATTAATTCTTGGTTTGTCTATCTTAGTAAGTAGTTAATAGCTTAATTGTCATATAACTAAATATGAATTTTAATTCATTTAGGCTATATATGGAGCAATGGGTACTTAAAATTTAATTCTATATATTATAAAAAACTTTGGCTGTATATTCGAATACGAAGATGAGCGGAATAAAGACCTGATGAGGGTTTACCGTGAACAAATCTTGCACTGTGATACCATAAAATTACCACAGATATTTGACCTCGTGGTTAATACTCCTTCAGTTCGTTTTTGGGTATCAGAAGAACGGGCGGCCATTGTCATTGCAAATATGATGCGTGGCGATAAATTATTGAAAATGCGCAATACCAAGAGGGAAATGTTTTTTGAGATTTATAAACGTGCGATGAAATTGCGACAAGAATATCCGGAAATGTCGGTCTATGAGCTGGCTTTTCACGTTGTACGCCAGCCGGCACCTAAATTCTACCTCACAGCAGGATCTGCAAAAGTCATAGTTCACAAAATAAAGAAAAAATGGTACGAAGAACGAAAGCGAAAACAGCGGTACTTGTTTTAGCCGTTATTATTATCGTATTACATAGCGTAGGCATATCACCGGAATGTGTCGGTATTTACAAAGGCTCGGCCGTATTTACCCGGTTCATATACCCGTTTTTTCACGCTACATGGTTGCATACATTACTCAATATGTGGTGTTTGATTTCTCTGGTATTCAATTACAATATTTCTTTATATAGCTTGATAATTGCATATATGATAACTATATCTTTTCCGGTCGATACATTTAATTTAATTCTGGGTCCTGGGAATTTCCTTTTACCTACAGTAGGTTTCTCTGGCATATGTTTTGCTTTGATGGGGCGTGTCGCTTTATTTGTTAAAAAAAAATGGCTCTTTCAGTCGTGGATTTGGGTGTATATCATTATAGGCTTCTTATTTCCGGCTTCAAACGGATGGTTACATCTTTACTGTTACAGTGTTGGGCTGTTTGCCGGATACCTTAATAAGCCTGTCAGATGAGACAAGAAATAATGGACATACTAGCTGAAAACCGTCGGCGTAATGACCGGATAAACGCAAAGTTCAATCCTATTACAGGCGAAGGAGCAATTCTTGAACGTATCAAGATTGAAATTTCCGATTTTTCCATACCGGTACAGTACATCCCAAAGGAGATGATGCGTGTACCGCTAGTTAGTAAATTAGCTAAATTAGGCTCTATCCGGATATTTATTGAAAAATTAGGTGTTGAATATTCCGATGAAGAAAAAGAAAAAGTAGCACAACAGTTTGTTCGCGTGCGATGCCGTTACGATTTTTGTTTTTGGGCGGCGCTTTTCGTCTTCATAAAAGGAAAAGGAGAAGGAGGGGAAGATATTCGTTTTCGGCTTATTAGTCCGCAGCGTAAACTCATTCTTTGCTTTGAGAAAAAACGTATAGCAAACAAACCCATCCGGCTCATACTCTTAAAAGCCCGGCAATGGGGCGGATCTACAGCCACGCAAATTTATATGGCATGGTTGCAACTCATTCACAAAATAGGACTCAATTCGCTTATTGTAGCCCAGGTTAGTAGCACATCCACCGAAATAAAAGATATGTTCGACCGGATGATAAATGCTTATCCGACATATATGCTGCACAAATTAGGCGATATCTACGATGACAATGAACCTAAAATGATAGGGGTAGGGCAAAGCGGAAGCATTCACCGCATACCTCAGCGAAATTGCAAAATAAAGATAGGTTCGGCCGAAAGCCCTAATTCTTTCCGTGGAGGCGATTACAATCTCGTACATTGCTCCGAGGTAGGACTATGGAAAGCTACGGATGGAAAATCACCGGAGCAGATTGTGCGATCAGCCTGTTCCGGAATACTTTACAAGCCTTACACGATGATAGTTTACGAGAGTACCGCCAATGGAACCGGTAATTTCTTCCAGCGTGAATACGATGCGGCCAAAGAAGGTAAATCACAGTTTGAAGCTTTGTTCGTAGCATGGTATGAAATTGATTGGAATACCGTTGCAGTTGAAAATATCGAAGAATTTGCAACAATGTTGTATGATAATAAACAAAATGGCAATGCTAATTCCAATCGGGAGGAAAACGGAAAATATCTCTGGTGGCTATGGGAACAAGGTGCAACCCTTGAAGCTATTAATTGGTACATTTTGGAACGCCGTAAATATACCGATCATGGTGGAATGGCATCCGAATGTCCGTCCGACGATGTAGAAGCTTTCGTTCATTCAGGAGCTCGTGTATTCGACAAATATAAGGTCGAGAATCTTAAGTCTGCCTGTCGTGAACCTCGATATATAGGAGATGTCTGTTCCGAAGCGGACAATGGAGAAGGTGCATTGCGTAATATTCGTTTTGAACAAGATAATCAGGGCTTATTATGGATATGGTCGTTACCCGAGATAGATGAAGAAGAAGACGTTACCGACCGCTATTTGGTAGTTGTTGATGTCGGCGGCCGCTCTTATAAAGCCGATTGGTCGGTTATCTGTGTATTCGACCGCTTGTATATGGCCGAAGGAGGAAAACCCATGGTAGTGGCGCAATGGTATGGGCATATCGATATGGACTTGCTCGCTTGGAAAGCTGTACAAATTGCGGCATTTTACGATAATGCATTACTCGTTATCGAAAGCAATACACTCGAAACAAAAGATAAAGAACGGCAAGTTGATGGCGATCAGTCCGTTTTCATACTCAATCAGATTAAAGATATCTATCCCAATCTGTATGCACGAAAACAGAATGAGCAGGAGATAGTCGAACGGGTACCGAAAAAATATGGTTTCCATACCAATATGGCCACAAAGCCTATGATTATTTCGACATTGGTGAAGGTAGTCCGTGAAAACCTGTATATCGAAAGAGATAAGCGTTGCTTGGATGAATATATAACCTATGAAAAGAAAAAGAATGGGGCATTTGGTGCAATAGTAGGGAAACACGACGATTTGTTGATGACAAGAGCGATAGGTCTGCACATCTGTTTCTTTGAGATGGAATTACCGGTGTTTGTCAAACGTGCGAAGAAACTTAATCATGGTAGAAAACGGAAAGCGATATCCGCTGCAACAATATAAACTTAATATAAAATAGTTATGAAATTTTCAGTAAAAAAAATGCAGAATGAGAATAAACTTCATTCTCACGGACAAAGGAAAAATAGAGCTGCCCTCAACAAGTTTCAAAAGTTTTTGGCATGGCTTCGGTTACGTAAAGCCATAAATATGGCGGATGAGGCTCATGCTAAAAACGGAGAGCGTTATTATGTAATGCCTTCCAGTAGCTCGAAGTCTGAATTAATAATCATGGATAGACGTAATTTTCGCATCCTTAAAAACAAATATTATATAACTTCCGAAGCCCGAGTACGTGATTTAGTTGCAGAATCCTTCTATTTCACGCCATATAAAAACGGATACGGTTATATGCCAGCGGAGATTCGTCGTATAAAGATGGAACAATATTTCCGTTGGTGTGAGGGAAAATTGAACGGAAAAAAATGAATAAATCAAAATGAAGGGAGTAAATACATCAGTTGCATTACTCCCTTTGTTAAATTAGTTTGATTTTGCTTGTTGCTCCCCTCTAAGCATTCCATATGCTTTATTGACAGCATCCATATTTGCACCTTGTTGAATTTGTGTAAGCATTTCTGGTGAAAGCTCGCCGGGCGTTTGGCCTTGCTCCATCTGCTCCTGTTGGCTTTGAAGACTCTGTAGCAGTTCGTCGGCAAATGGAAAATCACCGTGTTGCAAAAGTTGTTGCAACGAAATCTGGCCTGTACGCCATATTTCCATGAGGAAGTCATTGGCCATTTGCCGGTAGGCTGGAGTAGAAGTACTCTCTGTAATACTAAGGTCAAACTCTATATCCCTTATCTTTTTGGGATCATACTCTATTTGTGCTCCGCTCTTTCCGGCGATATTAAATACCCGTTTGGTGTCGTAATATTGTTGAATATTTTTGACATCTTTATAAGCTGAATCTATGACAAACATGCTGAAACTTTCAAGCAAGTCAAGCAACGAAGTTGTGGCGTTTTGTGTCTGTTGGGAGTATAGGCTGGCGCTCATGCCCGAAAAACCAGGTTTTCCTTGCAGAGCACCATTTACACCGGATATATCCTCAAAGAATTTAAGTTGTATATTCAGCAATTCAGTTATACCGATATTGGTCGAATTATTAGCTATCTGCTGAGGTAATGGGTTACCTGCTTTAGCTTTGATAGCTATAACACCGTTAAATCGGCTCCATTCATCTGCTATATCTTCAAGGCTCATACCCTTGGGTAAACATTCTTCAGGAAATAATAAGACTCCCTTCGCACTGGCCCGCATAATCCAGTCGTATAACGTTATAAGGCGGTTCGTATATCGTTGCTGGTCTATAACATCACTCACAAAGGAATGTATTTCACTGTCTATATAGGGGTAAGCCTTAAAGACATACGGATGGCTTTTGTGCTCATATGGCGTTTCACCTTCCTTTAGTATATCACCGAAGGGAGTGAGATAATAAAAATACCAGTAATCATCCATAAACCAGGTTGCTTTTATAAAAGGAATCTCCTCTTTGGGTATTCCACAGGCAACACCTTTTTGTAGTCGATCCCTATTTACAGCCTCTACCATATCCGCATAATCTTCTGTTTCTATCTTATATACGTCCCCGTTATTATAGTCGTGGCAACGGTAGCGAGGTTTACTCTCTCTCCGCCACACCTCTATGACCCGGCACCGTGTCGGATCGCTCGTAAAAAGAAAATCATAATTTTCCATTTTCGAATAACCGAAACGCTCACAGTTCGTACTGATGAATTGTCTGTTATGGGCAAAAGTGTAGATGCGTTTCAGCCGTTGGTAATCATCCGGACTTTCTGCAAATTGTTGACATAAAGTTTCAAAAGTAACGTCGTGGACTTCTCCCAGACAGTTTACGTCCCATCCCCGGAAATCCCTCATATGGTTGTCGATAAAAAAATTATTCGGTTGAACATAGTCCGTCCAGCAATCACATTTATCGTTACGCCAGCCAAACCATTTACGATGAACAATTAATCCGCTTATTAAGAACTCTTCCATAGTACGGGCATAAAGTTCGTTCATTCTGTTCATCTGCATATTACATTGCAGAATGATACTCATCGTTTCGCCGAGTTTCTGTTCATCTCGGTCGCGGGCCGTACAAGTGGGTTCTTTTGCTTGACTGCGGTACACTCCGAGCACGTTGCGAACCAGTCGGCGGATAAGGTTATTTTTTAAAGGAACGTTCCCCTGCTCCTTAATATATTCTTCTTCCGTTTTATAACACCCGTCCACTTTGATTACATCTTTCCATTGGTCACCGTATGTATAACGTTTGTTGCGTTCTCTGTCTTTACGAAAATAACTCATATTGTTCCAGTGCTGTTGAGCCTCCATAAGCACTTCAAATGCCCTGCGATAGCCATTTTGTCTCGCTCTTTCTACGGTATCCATTTCCACGCTGGGCGTAATTTTACTCAATCGGTGTAGTATTTCTTTTGCCATTTATTACTTCATATTATAGATATAGCTGTAAAGTTAGTACCAGGCAACCATAACCTTGTTTTATTTGTTACTTTCCGTAGCTTCGAGTTTTTCGACCAATTCTTTTTTTAAATTTCGCAACACTTCCGCCAATTCTTTTTTCTTATGAGGATCCTCTGTTGTTCTTAATTTTTTTATCAGGTAATTGATATCAGGCTTATAAGCCTCAAAGATGCTGTAACGTTTAAACTCATGGGTATTCAGAAGACGGTCGTAACGTTCGGCATTTCTCCATACGTCGTTGTCCATTTCATTCTCATAGCCTTTCACCTGCTTTTTAGTAATACTATATTCATTTCCATAATATTTGTATGCAGCGTCTATCTGGCTGCTCTGGGCATAATCATTATCTGTGCTGGATACCATTTTGCTTATAAAAGGATAATTCCTGATGTCTTGATATTCTTCATTTCCAAGCAAGGCTCCGCCCATTTTCCAGCTCTTTTCGGCAAATGTCGCAATACCACCCAAATAACTTACGAAGATGTGCTCTATGGCACTCGGATTAAATGCATAGCCGAAAGAGCGGTCGATCCAGCCTTTAGAATAATCCGTTCCCCCTGTGGCGTTGTTCATCCATCGGCTTGCATCGACAAGCCACTGTAAAGTGCCTCTGCTTACTTTCCGGTATTCAGGATCTAAATTGTCGTCATATGGGGTATGGCCCGTTATAGGTCTTCCCATAAAATCTTTATTCCATAAGTAGGACTCAAAGATGGGCTGTGCCATGGAAGGAGTGATACCTTTCGCAAAACCTTTCCAAATAGATTCGTTATTTTGTACGATTCCGTTTGCATCCACTATGTCCAAAGGCATAAGCTGGCTTAACTGGCTGATGATAGCGGCAAATGTATTTTCATATTTGTCATGTCCTGTTAAAGAACCGTAAGCGATTTCTCCAAGTCCGTACATAGCCCTGATTTCAGGGGGTAATGCGATTTTTCCGAACTTATTATTACCTATTGGAAAAACAAAGTTATTTCTTCGGGTCCAGGCACTAAGGTTATAATAATCCTCGTCATCACCGCCCATGGCTGAAATGATGAGACGTGTAACAATAGGCATCAGTACCCCTATCCCTATAACACCCCCGAGAATAGGAAGCATATGTTTCGGATATTTTCTGGTTAAGTCGATATATTGCATCAATCCCTGTATGGCAGGATTCAAAAACATAAACCAGCTCTTTGCGATTTGATTGCCCATCGCTCCGCTCCCTTTTCGGTTGAAGTTCACACTAGTCTCTTTGGCGTCCGTGATACTCTCAAGAACACTTCTTCCCATTTCCCGGCTCGTAACATAGGCTGCAAAACGGCAGGAATTTTCTATACCCCTGTTGGCAAATTCCAGCGCAGTACCTACAGCACTCATCGCACTTTCGGCATTTCCCCGGATGGAATATTTACGCAACGCTTTTTTGATTTTTTTCTCGTAGTCGTCGATAGTCCAGAGTTGGCTGTATCCCGTTTCACCTCCATTTTTTATGAACTCTGCAAAGTACCTGTCACGTTTGTTGTTCATATCTAAAGCACCGTCTTTATATCTGCGGTAAAGAGCATAGATGCTGTTATGCTGGACCGCCCGGTCGCCCCGGACATCAACCAGGCTAAGGTTATCTTTTAGGTTTTGGTTGAATTTTCTGAAATACTTAAGCCCGTATTTAGCAAAACCCACCACATTGGAAGATATAATATCACGTTGCAAGTTTGAAATCAGAAACTCTGGACTCAGTGAGGTTACATTTTTAGCTCTGAAACGGTTAACCTTATTGATAAAACTATTCAACATATTTAATTTAGCCGCATCAGGATTAAGAATGCCGTTGATGGCCTGAGCAGCTCTCGGACTTCCGTTTACCCATACCTGATACTCCATGCCGTTACGCATCACCCTGACACAATGTTCGTTGGCCTGCCACTTTTCAGAACGCCTGTTAATCTCAAGACCTCGGCTGCGCTTTATAACTTCACCGGATTTTTCTTTCTCTTTCATTTCCCTGTCGAAACGTTCCACCTCCTCACGCTGTTCCTTTGCCGTCATGTTATTCGTGATATTTGGCTTACACAATTCGTCCGTTGTTGCGTCATACCAGGTATGCGTAACGCTCAGTAACGGGTCGTCCGCATTCAGGGCAAGGTTAAGCAACTTTTGTTTTACCAGGTTTTTGTTGCCTTGGACGATAGCAGAATGACCCATCGACATAATAGTAGCAAAAAGATTATCCGCCTGGCTGGTTCGTCCACTTGCCTTCTTATCGGCTTTTTGAAAGGGATTTATTTCTCTGGTTACATACTCGTATACATCATCAGCAGTTTCCTCCTTAAAGCCACGTAACGGAACATAATACTCGAACATCGAACGTATCTCGTTATATTGCTGCTTGCTGATATTGCCGCATAAATAAGATTTTTGTAACGAAAAGTTTGTCAGCTTGCCGATCGCATTCCACAGCGCATCAGTTTTGTCTTTTGGAACCGTTTGTTCAAATTTATACACATATTCCTGTGCCCGTGTTTCAAGCTCTGCATTGCTCATTTCCGTCTCTTCAGGATCAAATATGGCCGTCAGCCCGCTGTAATCACGTTCCCGGTTCCTTTTATAATCGTCAAGTTCCTTCTGCTCCGCATTTTGTTTGGCGGCATCATATTTCACTGGATCTATTTCACCTTTGGACAACATTCGATCCAACTCGTATATCTTTACATCCTTTATCCGTTTGGCATCTCTCAATGCAAATTTTTTATTGCGTTCCAGTCCGTGCTTGCAGTTCAGATAACACTCGGCATCCTCTTGCTCTATCCCTTTCCCCTCTATTTCGTAATCACCTTTGATGATATCCGTCAGAGCATCAGACAACGGTTCGACATAATTTTCTTGCATTTCATTAATCTCCCGCATATCCACGCTGCTCTTATGCATAGCATGCAGATATACGTTTTCAAAATCAGCCGTTTTTCTGCCGGTCGATTGCTCAAAACTCTCCTGTAAAGCTTTCACACTACGCAGATGATCATGCCACGCTTCATCAAACCGGTGTACGAACGATAGGGTAGTAGCCTTTTCATAAAGATTTTGAGCCTCGCTTCCGGGATTGTTGCCTTCGCTCCTGAATAGTAAATCACTATCATTCAAATTATTTTCATCACCTATAGTTGGATTTTCAAAGTTTTCAACTATCTTTATGGCAGAAGAAAGGTCCTGAGTGTCTGTTTCCTGCTGAACCGGTTGTGATGCTGAGGAGATCAACTTAAGACTTTCAAGCTCTTGTCGTTCTTGGGCGCTCGCAATTGGAGCGAGAGTGCCGAGATAAGCAAGGGCTTTCTTTTTGTCTACGGTCAATAGTTTACCTTCATTAATCCACCTAACAACAGAGTTGCCATATTTGCCATAGACAGAGGTCACAAGATTAAAGTCTACTGCACCCTCTTTGTCGGCCTCTATGGTTACAAGAGTTTTGTTGCCATTTATTTCTATTTCGGTCAAGATGGCGAAACTTTTAACTCTGCTCCCTTTTAAAACAGCTATAGGATTATTAACCGCAATCGGTAGATTCCGTACCTGCTTTACATCGAATTTATGCTTTTTAGCCTTTTTCATAAGTTTATTGCCAAAAAGACGCATAATTTTTGATGGTAATCCCGCACTCAGCAGTATGTCAGACGGCATTCCCAAGTCAAGTATGATTGAATCTGCAGTTTCATCGGTAAGTCCCTCAAGCTGCTTGTTGAAACGTTCATTGGCATAAGTCTCCTCAGGCTCTGCCACAAGTGCAACATCACGTGTCGATATTGGAGTATAGTTACCAACTTTTAACTCGTATTGCATTGCGACATCGGTAGCTTCTCCGAACAGGCTGCTGTCCTTGCCCTCTTTCAAATTCTCATAACTGCGCCATAGAATATAGCGGAGTTCATTGTCAGTCAGAGTAATCCCTCTGAAATCCGAAAAGCCCAATTTGTCGAGCATTTCGGAGAAGAGTTGTTTGATTCTCTGCCACCAACCGCTCTTTTTCGCCTCCTCGAAATTCGTACGCTCGGCAAGTCCTGCAAGGTATTCCTCGGTAGCCTTACGGAAATCCCAACCGTTTTTTACCGCCATATCAACCATACGTCTGCGTACTGTCTCATCAGCATGATTGAATACATTATCGAGGAAGTTGTCAAAGTGAGTGCCGAACATCTTGCGTAGTCCGTAGTGGGCGACAGCTTCGTGCAACAAAGTCTGCTCCACATCGGCAAGGCTCGTATGGTTAGGAATGACAATCGTAATCTTTCCGGTATTCTTGGTGTAGAAACCTCGTGCCTTTTGGGTTCTACCTTTCAGTCCGCTCACATTCGTAAGCGCTTCTATATTGTCAAGATGCAACATTTCAGCTAACTCTTTCACACGCTCTGCCATTTGTTTGCGAAGCATGCGAGGACTTATCGGCCTATCATGCGTTTTGGCAAAACGCAAGTTTTCATCTTCGATGCTTGGATTCTCAAAATTTTCCACTATTTTTGTAACGGAATCCAAATCCAAGTAGTCCACGTCAGCGAGAATCGTTCGCTGTTGGTTTATTAGGTTTTGGATTCTTTCTTTATCCACATACAGCAACTTTTCTTGGGTTATCCAATTCAACCATTCGGCATTATCTTTAGGAAACACGTTCCTGATACTGTTTATTTCCAAAGTCTTTCCTCCAATAGTCGGGTTCAATGACAGACCCACAACAAAATTTTTGTCGTTACTTGATAACTCAACAATAATATTTTGTCCTTTCGATTTGTCACCATAGGCAAATACTGCTATTGGGCTTTGAAGAGCAACTACCAAATCCTTGATTTCTTCAAGTCCGTAGTTGTGGCCGAACTTGGTAGCCTTGTCTGTCAGCCTTGTCGAATTGAGCTGTATCGGGAGATTCGGCACACCGGTACCTAATAACACATTACCGGGATTACCTAACCGATAGATATGTCCTTTGGGTAACGTGCCGTCAATTTGCTGCTGTAATTCTTCATTAAACTGCGCATTAATTAAGGATAATCCGCCGTCACGATACAGCATTCTGTTTCCATCCTTACCCTCACATTCCTGTACGGTATCAAAGAAGCCCTGCAAGTAAACACCAAGCTGTTGCACCTCTTCGGGTGCAGCATCCCTATAATTACCCAACGCCTCCGGTCGCTTCTTGAACTCTTCAAACGTCTCGGCAAACTTCTCACCGCGAATCTCTGCAAAGCCCTGCGCCAAAGTATAACAGGACTTTTTCCACTCCTCGGCCAGCATCGGGTTATAAGCATCACAAAGGAAATTGTTACGCTTGCCCTCTTCGGCAAGTTTCATACCCACCCAGGCGTCAAACAGACGTGCGCTCATTTCGACAGGGTCACGCCAATACTTGCCATTGCTCAACTGACGCTTACCGAAATCACTCTCCTCAATGGCATCTATAACCCCGGCATAAGCATTCCCCATCTCTTCGCGCACAACACCATTCCTCATAACCATCCTGCGCTGCTCCATATTCGTCATCATACCCAAAGGCATACCACCCATACGTGCAAAATAACTATCCAAGGCATGCCACCATTCGTGCGCCAGCGAACCTGCACCCCTTGTCTTGGTAAGGTTAATCACCACATTATCCCTCTCATAATGCGCGTTAGCATTTCCCGTTCCACGCGCACCAAAAGCAATACCAAGTTCACCATTCAGTGAAATCGCCTTAGGCGAAATACCAGTCACTTCCGCCAAGTCCATGAGCGCATCATACGCACTATTCAGCGCCGCCTGCCTGTCAGCATCATTCGTCCAGTTGCCAAACTGCACACCACGGAAAAAAAATGTCTTTCCAAACTCCTCTGGCGTAACATCACTGCCACCGCGATAATCAGCACCCTTGCGCGTCTCATCCTTCAGATAAACCTTGTTAAGCCTCATTGTGGTATCCTTTTTCCTTAAAATCTGTGCATCGACAGTTTCGCGGTTACCCTTCATCCACTCCTTGGCCTCCCTTACAGAGCCAAAGAATGGCGATACCTGCAACCATCCCCCCGTCATACTTTTCGCTGGACTGATACTGTAGGCATACCCCTTTAGCGGATAGTGGTAAAGCGTATAAGGCGATCTCTTCTCTTCATTCCCGTCATCGTTCTTCGCGTTCTTTTCGGTATAGACTTCCATCAATCTCTCGCTCCACTCATCCGAATGCTCCTCAATAGACCTCCGCGCCTCTTCGTTACTCTCAAAGCTCTCGCCGACAATCACTCTTTTTCCGTTCTCTTTGTCATATCTGCTCTCACTTGCAAAATACTTCTCCCCATCAATATCAAAGAAGACCACCGTCCATCTATCGGGTCTCATCTCCTCAATCTCGTGCACAACAGTCGAAACACCCTTATTTTGCTGCTCGGATATAAAAGCCTCAGCCTCAGCCTTCGATTTGAAAGTACGGTTTTTTATCGTCGTGCCTCTGCCATAAGTCACATGATACTGCCCCGTACCAATACTCTTTCTTGTAAGTACCATCGGACTAATCATCTCAACAGGAATATAAGCATCCCTGTCACCACGATGCAACTTGTTTACAGCCACAATACACTCAATCATTTCATCTACGTTCGTAAACGACGGTAAGCGATGTACTGCCGCCCCCGTATTATCATACGCCGTGTAATGTGTAGCTGCAGAATCATGTCCGATAGTATATAGTGGATAATCCACCTTATCTCCCGCCTTATATCCCATCTTCATTAGGATCTGCATTGTCACATACAACGGGTGCGGAGTAAGACATTTTCCCCAAGAGGTAAAATGCTCTTTCGGGAACATGTCCTTGTTCAACTCCTTCATCTTCTCCACCGCCCTTTGCTCCTCCTCGGCCATGGGAAACGACAACGTATCGGCGCTCTCAATCAACCCATTGCGGACAGTCTCGTCGCCTTCGACAAACTCCTTGAACAAATTAAGTTTTTCTGCTGTGTTTTCTGCCCATACCTTAATCTCCTCACCTCGTCTTGCCCGACGATATGTGCCACTTTTCAGCACCGTAGGTTTCTTCATGGAGACAACCCGCTGCGCTACCGCCTCAAGAAAGACAGCCTCCTCTTCGGTTATAGCCTTGTCATCAACCATCTTCCTAAGGTTAGGTTTCTTCCATACCTTGCCAAGCGGCTGAGTAATCAACGTTTCCACTGTAATATTACCAATACCCTTGGCAATCTCTTTCATTGCATCCTTCCTGGCGCCAGCAATCACCTCTCCGTAGTCCTTAATCTTTTGGCCGCTTCTCTTCTCTCTTTGTTTTTGGGTTGTTTGCGGTACCTCCTTGTCCTTTTTTTCGTTCTCCTTTGCAACACGCCCGGCAAACTCAAACAAATCCTCACCCTCTTTCTGCACAGGCATCGCCACCTGCTCTATCTGTTTGGACATAATTAGCATCTGGGTCCCCTTGCGTCGATTCAACCACTCCGTGAACCTTATAGCATCATCAACATTGGAGAAATTAACACCCAGCTCATCTTTGCCATCCCATGCAACCACCCTCCCGTAGTATTCGTTGTACTCATCGGCCAGCTTTTCCGCATCCTCATAAGTCAATCCGTCGGCAAAGTAACGCACGCCCTTGCTATGTTCATCAGCCGTCCTACCCTCAGAGTTATACAGCCAAAGGTCGCTTCTCTCGCCATTCAGAATAATACGGACCAGCGCTTCCGATTCATTATCGTCAAAATTATCCTCGTCAATCTCCACATTATACTTACTCTGAGCAATCAATCCCGAAAAGAGTTCTCGAACAGGGTTGTCGGAATCAGAAATTTCACTATTTGTTTTGCTGACATGATTGGTATGTGTTTTCGGCTTATCTGCCTCCGCGGTCATAGGCTGTGCGTCTGCAGCGGCTTCGTCCGACTGGTCTGCAATCATTTTGCCTGCCTTGTGTGCGTCCTTTTCTGAACGGAACAGCCACTCGGAGTATGTTTCTTTGTCGGAACACCAACCGCGTGTCTTGCGTCCGTCGGTTTTCTCGCGTGCGAAAGTTGCCAACGCCTTGCGCTGTTCATAGGTCGGTGCAGTGTTGAACTTGACTTGATGAACATTGGTGGTCTTGCCTGCCTTATTGGTGTAGGTGGTAGGCGTAATCGTGTACAGTTCAGAACTTTCTTTGCTTTCAGTTTGGTTATCTGCCGACAAAGTATTACCTTTACCGTCAGAAGATATATTGTCGGACGTAGGAATAAGGTCCGGTCCCTCCGATGCTATCGGAGTCTCGGTTAAGCGCCTTTCAGAACTGAGAGACAAATCATTATTGGCAGACGAATTGACACCGAGCAAGGCAACCCCATTGTCGGATTTAGTAAGGTTGTTCGAATCGTTAAGGGAAACCGACTTCTCGACCTGTGCTGTCGGATACAGGCTGTCATCTTTTATCCAAGTTATTTTGCCTTGTTGCAGTAACTTGGATATTCTTTTGCTACTGCGTTCTTGATTTGATATAACAACCTCACGTCCTTCTTTTTTTACAGTCACAGATGTAAAATGATAATAGCGACTACCATCTTCCTTAATGAATGTCTTTACAAAAAGTAGAGAAGTATCACGTTCTGAATTACCAGCCTCTGCAGGACGATAGTCTTCAATAACAACATCGGGATTCTGTAGTGTTGGCTTTATCATGCCAAATTTTCCGTTACGCCCCTGCTGTGCTATTTTGAAGTATTGGTTTTCTCCCATCTTCACAACTCCGACAGGAGTTTCAACAGTGCCGTCCTCTCCGAACTGGGCAATCCAGTTTTCGGGAGTAAGTTCAATCGTGGAAGCAACTTCTGCGTTTGCTTCCATTTGTGCAATCAAATCCGTTGCTTCCTGCTCTGAAAGAGAACGACCAATGCGGTTATCTACCTCTTCTGATACTTCTTGAACTCTCGTTCTACCCTCTGACGATAGGTCAGACCGTTCTCGTCCTTGCTCGCTATCGCTTTCAGTTCGTCCTGTATCGTCAGCCCTCCGGCTTCCACCCTCATCTCGTTCTCCTGCCGCAAGATTTCCTGTGCTTCCTTGTTCCCTTTGTTGGCTTGCTGCACTATCGCCAGCCAATACATTGCTTCGCTGTTGTCCATTATAGTCAATATTTAATGTTTCCTTAATAGCCTGTGCGAGAGTTCTCGGAGTATTGTCCGGCTTCTCAAACAGATTTTCCTCCTGCGTACCTTGGATAAGGTCAAACAGGTGGTTGAATGTCCCTTGAATGAAACTTTGGCTCTCACCCTTGTACATTGTGGCAAGATGCAGGGCAAAGTTACTGAATTTCTCTGCCGGAAGATAGCTCTTCCCGGTAACGTCGTCCATTGCATACTGCCTTTTCCAGTCCTCAACCGCCATTCGTGCCTCTTTCCAATTCTTGGCATTCATAAACGCTTCATCCTGTGACAAGGCCTTGTAGGCTCGGATGGAATTCTGAATTTCCTCCACCATGCGTTCACTGTTAGGGCTGTCGTAATCACGGAAAGCAGTAGAAAGGATGGCACGTTGAGCCTTGGCCGGCATGGCATTGAACATCTCTTCCAATCGGATATTTCCACCTGTGAAGGTGCTTTGGTACATGATTCCTTTCAAGTCGTTCTTGGCTTCGGCTGTCAAACCGCCCTTGCTGTCAAATGCGCTCTTGAGCTGCGTGGAAGTGATAAATCCACGCTGGCTCATCCACTTTAGTACCTCTGCACCGTTGTTATCCACAAGACCGGCAAAAGAAGTTTCATCGTCAGCAGATTTCAGCAACAGGCTCGCAAACGTGCGCATATCCGCACCCATTTTCTGAACCGCATTTTTCGGTTTGATACGCTCCACACCTCCACTTTCCGTGTCTTGTGCCACAAACTGCCCCAGCGTGAGGGCATCAGCATCTTCAACATCGAGCATATTAACGAGGACAGGACGCTCCATCGCTTCCACTTCCTCGGCGTTCAGCCCAAATTCATCGGCATGGTCTTTAATATACTGCTTATAGATAGCCGCCTGTTCTTTCTCGTTCTCCCACATCAAGCGTAGTGCATCACTTCGGTTGTTGCCCTGTATCACCTCGCCGCGAGTGTTCACAGTAGGTGCACCCGTGTAGGCGGTAACAGAGGTTGTAATTTCCTCCGGACGAATATTCCCGGCAATCTTTCGGGCAGACAACACGCTGACCTCATCGTTGCGCTCTTTCGGCTGTGCTTCATCAATGAAGTGAGCAGGATTGCGCATACCTTGAATATGGCTCGGTTGTAACTCTCCTGCATCAATCACGGCGACACGACCGTTTGTAATGGCTTTATCGCTGAATTTAACCTCAACTTCTTTGCCCTGCAAGTGCTGAATAGGCTGCTGACGGTCTATCTTATGTCCTGCAACACGTCGGTAACCTCTTGCTCGTGCGTCCTGAGGAGTATCGTCTGATACATCGGGAACACCGTTGAGGGCTTCACGCTCGATGCGCTCGGCTTCCTCACGTTCAGCACGAAGTTTTTCCTCCTCAGCCTTACGCAAAGTTGCCTGTTCCTCTATGATGCGACGGCGTTCCGCTTCTGCGGCACTCTTTCTACGTTGTACGGTTCCGGCTATCTTCTGCCAAATGGCAAGCGTACTCTTGGCATTGTCAATGGCCGCCTTGCGCTCTTTCTCGGCGGCAATCTTCTCGGCAATGGTAGTGCCACCCTTTGCTTTGGATTTTTCAATCTTCTTCAAAGCGGTTTCCATATCGGCTACCATTCCGTCGGCTACCGTTTTCGCCATAACCTCATCGCCCTCGGTCTGCTCAACAATGGCATCCCAAGCAAGGTCGGGAGTTTCCGCTTGCTCATAGATGGGGTTGCCCTGCTCGTCCTTTGGAATACGTTCCAATACCGATACCTGCGACTGCTCTGTGGGAACGCTTTCGGGCATTTCAACTGCATTTTCAGTCGGATTTTGTACATTTTCACCCGAAGCGGGAAGGCTTTCCGTAATTTCGGGAACAGGTTGCTCTATGGTTTGACCGTTATGTTCCATAAGCATACTGTCAAGTTCATCACGTGTAAATAGGTTCACACGCTTGCCGTTCACGGCATCTTCGGTATAGACCTCATAGCGTCCGTCTGCATCAGAATCGGCTGTGATATTACCACGAATGCCATTGCCGTTCTCATCACGGAGCATTATCAGATCTTTTATAGCATACTGCGGTCGGTTAGCTTCTTTTTCCTGTTCGTCAATGGCCATCTCTTCCAGAGCTTTTTGTTCGTGGTATTTTTTAAGCCGGGCAAGATTTGTATAATCCACCATTTGTTGTAATTCCGCCTTCGGAATAACAACAGCCTCTTTCGCCTCGTCAATAAGTACCCATGCGTTTTGCTCGTCCGCGGAAAATATCTGTGCAGACTTCTGGCCACCATGTTCGTCAGTCAATAAATAAATATCTCCCGGATTGAACGGAACCACACCGTCGATTTTGTCGGCCGCTTCTTGTGAATAGATTTCACGTATCTGTGCCTCTATTGCCCGCATTTCTTGAGACGGATCAATACTTTCATCCACGCTTAATATGGAAGAAGGATCTGAAAATTCTATATTTTGAGTTTCAGCATCACGAATAATAATACTTTCATCCGAATGCTCATTATCTATAGTACCATCTCCGTTCAGCACGATATTACCATTCACTACATAAACCTTACGTTCGTTAATCTTCATGGTAGCAGCATGTATTTGCCCGTCTTGCAAATGCGTATTACCCTTGATTAGAGCATGGCTTGCGCTTATTCTGCTTTCTATATCATCCTGGACGTGTTGTATCATGCCGTCATAAGTGGCACGGGCATTCAGGTAATCTATAGCTTTCTGCACTTGCTTGTCGCTATATCCGCTTTCTTTCAGTCCCAAAACATTATAAATAGAGTTATCTCCGGATAAATATCTGTCTACGCTCTCCTCATTCCAGCCAAACTCTTTGGAAGCTTCTTGCCGTAAGAAGTCCAGATTGATTTTTGAATCTGTCATTTCTTGCGGAGTTTCGAGCAAATAACCATTGTCAAAAGAAATTTCAGCATCAATCTGGACTCTATTCATTTCAGCATCGGTACGACGTTTATTCTCACCTTGCAATATGCCCTTATAGTTCTGTACCGATTTAGCGTAATCCATTGCAGATTGCTTTTGCTCCGGAGTATAGTTAGGATTATTTACTACTTCACAAAGCTTCTTTTGTACATCCGCATCGTTGCCGAATGCAAGCGTGTTCCGGATATCGCCCCAGGTATCTTGATTCCCGAAAACCGTTGCAGCATGGTTGTCCATGGCTGTAATATCCCTTTTTTCACGGTATTTTGGAGGACGGTAACCTATTGTTTTTGCAGATGATAAAAAACCACCCATCAGAGAAACCCCCAGAAATGTATCGATATTCTTAGATACGTTGAAAACTCCGGTATCAGGATCTGTATCTAATGTTTGGTCACCAACAATAAGCGCATTTTCGATATTTCCGGTAACCTCCTCTGCATACTCGCTAAATAAGCCGTTCCATTTTGCATGTTTTTCAAAATCTCCTATAAGCCGTCCGGCATCACTCATCGCTACATCGTCAATGAATTTATTTACACTTTCGAGTCCTAACTTTCCAAGACCTTTTCGGGTATATTTTCCAACCATACCTAATACAGGAGCAAAATAGTCACCTATCATTTCGGAATGATTTTCAATAGTTGTAGCAGCAAAAGCCTTTGAAAAGGCCGTAATAACGTTATCCCCATCCGTATGACCTGCAAATACACTTTTCCCCTCCTCATTAGTATCAAATTGCACCTGACCACCCATTCTGTCAAGAGCATCCGCAGCCGTCCTTATCGAGCCCGTTGTTGCAGTCATACCAGCAGAGCCGGCAATATCTCCGGCAATCCGGGTTGCGATCTTTGCAGAAGCATATTTCTTGGCGTTTCGATTTATAGCTTGTTTGCCATATCTTTTTATGGCATATCGTGCAAGTTTCGATGTTGCCGCCGTACCTGTCGTTGATAGCGGGTTGATACACATTTCCACCATAAACGGAATACTCTCTGCTGTCACGCTCCCTGCCTGGTAACCTCTGCCTACGT
The DNA here is from genome assembly GCF_025567045.1 of Barnesiella propionica. Classification (NCBI taxonomy): domain Bacteria; kingdom Pseudomonadati; phylum Bacteroidota; class Bacteroidia; order Bacteroidales; family Barnesiellaceae; genus Barnesiella; species Barnesiella propionica. Next base: position 25,216 of record NZ_JAOQJK010000002.1, read on the forward strand.
ATGATCCGAAATAAGCTTGAGTCGCCATTTCCACCGCTTTTGCATCCAGTAACATTTGTTGGGACCGGGAAAGCTCTCTCCCTTTATCAAAATCATCCAGAGCTTGTAGCAACGTAACGTTATCAGATAAATCCGACATTCCTAAATCCCAGGTACGCACATCAAATAATTTCTGTCCGAAACCACGAGTTGCCCCTCCTGCAAAAGAACTTTCGAGCCATTTCCCTAAAGTTCCCCTTTGTGCATTGTGGTCGGCTTCATCAATAATTCGTTGTGCATCCGTCATGCTGTTACGGGCGGCTTGAAGATTTCTATATTCCTCATCGGCCAGACGTCCGTTATTAGTAGATGCATTGAACGTATGCACCGCTCCACCACTTCCGCGGGGCAAATCTCCCCAGGAAGCTTTTCTGGATTCCACATCGAGTTCTTTACCCCTGCGGTTAAGTTCCGCATCAATCTCTTTTGATAAATTTGCAACCTGCTCCCGGTTTTGAGCCGGAACGTTCGTGAGTTGCCGTGATGTAGTTGCGAATTGTTTGGCCTCTTGCACATTTACATCTTCCGGATCATAAGTCTTTCCCGTTAGTACATCACGATATACAGGAGGAGCAGTAACACCACCGTTTTCAGGGTCGAAGTTCGGAATAAGCTTAGGAGAAGTAACCCTGTTGCCTTTTTCGTCTATGGAAATGTCCTTTTCAAGAATAGGCATTTTATAAAATGACGGCATATTTTCACTCGATCCTGGGGGAATAACGTTCGTGAGTTGCGTATTTATTGGTTGCGTGTAAATATCCTGGACCTCCGAAAGATCCTGTTTTTTAGATGGGAGAGGTTTTCTGGCCTTACTGTATTCTATGGTGAAAGGATGAAGGCCGTTATCCATCATGGGTCGCACACGGTTAATTGGAACGTCATAGTCCGCTTTGTCATTATCTCTCATTCTGACAGTCGCATCAGGATATGCATTTGCATAGCTGTCCCAACCGTATTTGTCAATATTTGCTTGGCTTACTTCGTGCGTTTTACCATTAACAGTAAATTGATATTTGCGGTTATTTGCCATATTTAATTGAGTGGAGGAATAGTAGTTAGTTTTTGTTCTGTTCTCGGTGTTGCCCCTTTTGGCTGTATTCTATATGACTCTTTTTCATTTATCTGTGTTGCTTTATCTTCTACCTCTGCCGCCAATTGATTAAGAGGCTTTCGGTGTGGTGTTGAAGTCTGTTCTCTGCCGTATTTCCCTGTTGTTTTGACAACAGTATAGAGAGGAATACCATATTCTTTGGCATAGCCTTGTATAGCACGTTCATAATCTTGATTCGTATCGTAAGTATGAATTTTCGAACCGATTCTCAATGTCGGCTTTTTACCACCCGAACCACCACCATTGTTGTAATAGTTTGCTCTTGCCTGTGAAGCACTGGAAGATGCTTTGTTCTTGCCAATCTTGCTCATCTCGTAATCCTCTGCATACTTGGCGGCAATACGTTCCTGCTCTGCTTTGTACTTAGCAGAGGTAATTTGATGCTGCTTCAACCTCTCGTTGAGATTTTCCATCTCCTTATTGCGTTTTTCATTTATGTTATACCGCTCATCCTCAATGCCCTCACGCTCTAATTTGTGCCGCCAGTTGCGCTCATCCTTTTTATTAGATTCATCCATAGCTACCGCCCGGAGATACTCCTCCATATATTGGCGTTGGTTATGCTCACGCTCTTTATTCAGCTTATCCCAGCGCTCACGAGACTTTGCCGAAAGACTGTTTTTGGGATCATAAGTATTAGGAGCATATTGAGTGGTGAAATAAAGATTCGAAAGTGCAGAAATACCATCGCCGATGGCTGAGAAAATAGCCTCTCTCTTTTTCTTTTTCTTTTCCTTTTCAAGTTCCTCCGGAGTCGGTGAATGGTAAGGATGCATCCGCTGAAAAATCTCGGCATAACTCAGTCTTTCGGGAACTTGTGATAAGTTTTGTGCGGGCTGTTTCAAGGTAGGAATAGGAGGTGGAGAAATGGCTTCGGTTGCTGTTCTGTTATTATTTGTGAGCAGGTCTCTCTGTTGTTGTGGTTCAGGAGTTGCCACCCGGTCTGCGTTGAGTTGCATATTTGTCTTTCCGGAACCTATCCCGCTATTGTTCAGTATATCATCCTTTGTTGCCATAATTGTAGTCTCTTATAAAATACTTGCAATGTTAACCCCTTTATCAGCAACACCCTGAATAGCTTGTTTTATATTTTGTGCTTTATTTATTTGTAAATCATTAAGTTGCTGGTTGATATTTGCTTTATTGGACTGATATTGGTTTTCTATAGCATCTTTTCGCCATTCAGCATTTGCGGCAATTTGGCTTGTTGCGTCAGCAAGAACCCCGTTATTTTTTGCTTTTGCAGCAGCCACACTTTCCTCCGTACCTCCCATTACCGCTTGCGTACCTGCAGCCTGTTTATTCCTGTTCTTGATACTCTCTTCAGTCAAGGTCAATATACGTTGAGCATCGGCACGTTGTGTCGCATCCTCGTTGTATCGACGATCATACCAATTTTGATTTTCCTTTAACTGTGTGTTAAGGTTGTTTTTTATCTGCTTCATCGCTTTAGATGCACTTATACCGCCGAAAATATCTCCGACAACTCCTAATCCTGCACCTATTGCTTCTCCCAAAATACTCATACTTCTAATGATTTAATTAAAACTTAAAATTTGAGAGCTAAATTAACGAGCTATATTCGCACAATAATTTTAAGTATTAACTAATATGGCAATCGGAAGGAAAACAGGAGGAAGAAAGGCCGGAACGCCCAATAAAGTTACATCCGACGTACGGCAAGTAATAGCAAAAATGGTGAGCGGATATTACACGAGTAAACAGTGGAAAGAAGATATGAAAGCACTGGATCCGAAAGACCGTGTAAGCGCATACGAAAAATATACAAATTATGTAATGCCTAAAATTCAAAGTGTCGCCCTTGATTTCGGAGACTCCGAAAAGAAAAAGACAATAGAAGACACACTTTCGGAATTAGCAAAAGAAAATGATTAAATTATGTAGGCCGTCTAAAAATTTCTGTTTTAGACGGCTTTTTTTTATGTTATTCAATTGAAATGTTAATGAATCCTTAACTATACAATAACTACAGTTGAACGGAGTTATTGCATACAATAATGTTGTTTAAGAGGAGTTATTGTATACATAAACTATTTTTAACGCGAAAAAAAAGGGTTATTGCATACATAATGTATACAATAACCCCTCACGAACAGGGTTATTGTATACATTAATCCCTAAAGTAGATAAAATATATCTACATCTACCGCGCGCGTACGCGCGTGAGAGAAAAGAATTTGAGAATATTTTTTAAGAAGAAAAAAGAGAAAAGAAAAAGTTGCGCGAAAAAGAAAAGAGAAAAGTCCGGCTATGAAAAATTCCAGAGTCGGGCGAATGAGTTTCCACCCTTAAAACTTGGGTGGCCTTGGTCAGCCAATGCAATACCCAGGATTCAAGGATGTCGGTATGGTTGTTTCTTGGTTTTTATCTGACTTCGACCCCGAAGAAGCACCGCAGGAAATACCAGATTTATAAAAGATTTTCGTTAGTTGACAAAAATTATTATCTTTGTAGAGAAGGAATGTATATCAGTTGCAGGTAAACCTTACTATTTGAGGCTAAATTTACAGAATTTGTAGCGTTTTTGTTGCGCTTGTAATTGAGTATGAGATGTAATTATTTATTATTCAAATAGATATAATTGCTGTTTAAAATTTCACGAGCGAGTTTTAAGTTGAATTAAAAATAGAAAAGAAAGAGGTCCTTAGTTTATACTATATGACCTTTTTCTTTTTTCCTGTGTTGCGTGTATTAAGAATAAAAAGAGATGCGAGCGTTGCGCGTACCATGAGCTTTTTATATCTTTGTAACCATATAAACGACGGTAATGAATTTGCTTGATGATTTTTTAACCGCTATATCTGCAACCGAAGTCACGGCCCCTTCCGCAGTCTTCAAACTTTTTATCAGCCTTATTCTCGGCGGGATTGTCGGAATGGAGAGAAAACGAAAAGGCCAGGTCGCCGGGATACGCACTTTTGCGCTCATTTCTATGGGAGCTACGTTGGCGATGCTCGTTTCTATATATATACCCCAGGCTTATTTAGGAATGAAGAACGGTGATCCCGGAAGGATAGCTGCGCAGGTAGTAACAGGCGTGGGATTTTTAGGAGCCGGAGCTATTATTCAAACGCGCGGTTCCATACGCGGATTAACTACGGCGGCCGGAATCTGGATGGTTGCGGCTATCGGTATGAGCATAGGGGTAGGTATGTATTTAGTTTCTGTAGTGGCCACATTTTTTATTTTATTTATTCTGGTCAGTATGGAACATTATGAGCACAGGAATAATTTCGAATGGAGAGGTAAGATTATACGGATGAATGTACCGGGTATACTGGAGAGCCTGACGGAATATAAACAGGTTCTGAAACAATCCCGTATAACAGTTTACGACATACTTCTGACTTATGATTACGAGAAAAGCGAGACCATTGTGGATTTCATTATACTGGCAAAAGGCTCGACCGATTATGTTTCATTATTCAGGTCGATGAGTGCCGTGAACAAGATTAATAACATAGCATTAAGAAACGATATTAACTAAAAGGATTTATGGCTCATTTAGACGCTCTTATTTCGGATCTTGCGTTAATTCTTATTTTGGCAGGGATTATAACCCTGCTTTTTAAAAAACTTAAACAACCGGTCGTCTTAGGGTATATCGTCGCCGGTTTTCTGGCCAGTCCCCATTTTACGTTCCTGCCTACTGTAACCGATGTCGCCAATATAGATATCTGGGCTGAGATAGGCATCATCGTACTTCTGTTTTCCCTGGGTCTTGAATTTAGTTTCAGGAAATTGCTGAATGTGGGAGGTTCGGCGGTTATAACCGCTTTGGTTATCGTTATCGGGATGATGCTCTCGGGTTACGCTTCGGGTCGTTTGCTTAACTTTTCATATCTCGATAGTGTATTTCTCGGAGGTATGCTTTCCATGTCTTCTACTACCATAATTATAAAAGCCTTTACCGATCTCAATCTCCGGAAAAAGAAATTTACATCATTGGTGTTCGGTATTCTTATTGTAGAAGACCTGTTTGCTGTTGTCATGATGGTGATTCTTTCTTCCATCGCAGTGAAAAATTCTTTGGAAGGAAGTGAATTTATAGGGAGTATCGCCAAACTTGGTTTTTTTCTTATTCTCTGGTTTGTAGTCGGTGTATTTTTATTACCGTCTTTTTTGAAACGTACCCGTAAATACCTCAATAACGAGACGCTCTTGGTCGTTTCTATGGGGTTGTGTCTGGGAATGGTAGTGCTGGCTTCTTATGTGGGATTTTCGTCTGCCTTGGGAGCTTTTGTCATGGGGTCTATATTGGCCGGAACTAATGAAGCCGAACGCATAGAAAAAGTAGTCCAGCCTGTTAAAGATCTTTTCGGAGCCGTTTTTTTTATTTCAGTAGGTATGTTGGTAAGTCCCGAAGCGTTGGCGGAATATGCGATACCCATACTTATTCTGTCGATAGTCGTTATCGTAGGACAGATTTTATTGGGATCCGGAGGATTGTTATTATCCGGACAGCCTTTGAAGATTGCAGTGGAATCAGGTTTTAGCCTTTCCCAGATAGGGGAGTTTGCTTTTATCATAGCCTCTTTAGGAATGTCGCTCGGGGTTATAGATAAATATATTTATCCTATTGTAGTAGCTGTTTCGGTGATTACGACTTTTACAACTCCTTATTTTATTAAAATGGCCGATCCGTTTTATAACTGGTTGGAAAAACATTTGCCCGAGCGTTTTCGCTTCGTCATAGAGCGGTATAGCGAGTCGGCCGGTCAAATGGAAGAATACTCCAGAAAAAAAGTATGGAAAATGATCATAGGGACTTATATCTGGCGTATCGTACTATTTTCCACGATCATTTTAGCTATTATATTATTGTCCAGACTTTGGTTTATTCCTTTACTGGTGGAGGTGCTTCCCGACTGGGGTATACATATTGCAGTGCTTGTGACCATGGTTATTCTGGCTCCTTTCCTGTGGGCTTTGGCTATGAAGCGGGTACGTCCGTCACTTATGATGCAACAATGGGAAAAGGGAAATCATAGCCAAGTTCCTTTAATGGTCATGATACTTTTACGTTTTGCTTTATCATTTGCATTCGTTATCTATTTTCTTTCTTCGGTATATTCTCAGCGTACCGGTGTATTGCTGGGGCTTTCGGTATTTATTGTGTTGATTATCATTTTCTCTAAAAAGGTACAGCAGCAATTTGGACGTATCGAAAGTCTTTTTATGGCGAATCTTAACGAACGTGAACTGCGTCGTACCGGACGGAATAATAATTTGGTGCGTAATATGCACTTGGCGTATATGGATGTGCAAGCCGATTGCCCTTTTATCGGGCGCCGTTTGAAACATACCAACCTGAGCAGCGAATACGGGGTGAATATCGTATCTATTCAGAGGGGGACACACCGCATTAATATTCCTGACGGTGAGACTCGCATATTTCCCGGAGATACTATCGGAATTATAGGAACCGACGAGCAGATACAGAAATTGCTTGAAGTAATAGAACCCGGAGAAGATACGGCGGAAGAAATAGACGGAAAAGAAGTTATATATACTCATTTTATTGTTTCTGAAGATTCTAAACTGGTAGGGAAAACGAGTGCCGAATCGGGGATAAGAGCCAATAGCGCTTGCCTGCTTATCGGCATTGAGAAGAATGACGGTCGTTTTATCCAGCCTAACGGTAAGGCTGTCATTGACGCAGGAGACATCGTTTGGATCGCCGGAGAAGAAGAAAGGATAGCCGAATTACGAACACAATAATGTAACTAAATTAAACACTATATACATACAACCATGCAGGAAAAAATTATCATTCTTGATTTCGGTTCGCAATATACGCAGCTGATAGCACGCAGGGTACGGGAGCTCAATACCTATTGCGAGATATTGCCTTATAACAAGTTCCCTCACGGTACCGAAGGTATTAAAGGAGTCATACTGTCAGGCAGTCCATATTCGGTAAACGACCCTAATGCATTATATGTAGACCTGTCTGAGATAAGAGGCAGATATCCCGTATTGGGAATTTGTTACGGAGCTCAGTTCCTGGCTCATTCTTCGGGAGGAAAGGTCGAGAGTGTGAATACCCGGGAATATGGACGTGCCCATTTGGCATGGCATGATCCTGAAGATATGTTGTTCAGAGGGGTGAAAGATAACTCTACGGTGTGGATGTCTCACGGAGATTCTATCACGATGATTCCTCAAAATTTTCAGCTCGTAGCAAGTACCCACGAAGTAAAAATGGCCGGATTTCATATTGAAGGAGAAAATACATGGGGAGTACAGTTTCATCCCGAAGTTTATCATAGTGAAGACGGAACGAAGCTTTTGAATAATTTTGTAGAGGATATTTGCGGGTGTGCCCGGGACTGGACACCGGCTTCTTTCATTGAGAATACGGTAGCTTCATTGCGGGAACAGATAGGTAATGATAAAGTTGTCCTGGCACTGTCGGGAGGTGTGGATTCCACCGTAGCCGGTGTTTTGCTGAATAAAGCGATAGGAAGTAACCTGACGTGTATATTTGTAGATAACGGTCTGTTACGTAAGAACGAATTCGAAAGCGTGCTGGAGAATTATGAGAATATGGGCCTGAACGTAATAGGAGTGGATGCGAAGGAACATTTTTATTCGGCTTTAAAAGGAGTGACCGAGCCCGAGAAAAAACGTAAAATCATCGGCAAAGGATTTATAGACATATTCGATCAGGAAGCACATAAGCTTACCGATATAAAATGGCTTGCTCAGGGAACTATATATCCCGATGTGATAGAGTCCTTGTCAATAACAGGGATGACTATCAAATCTCATCATAATGTAGGAGGATTGCCGGAAAAAATGAATTTGAAGATCGTAGAACCTTTACGGCTTTTATTTAAAGACGAAGTGCGCCGGGTTGGACGTGAATTGGGGATAAGCGATAAGCTTATCGGCCGTCACCCTTTCCCGGGTCCGGGTCTGGCCGTACGTATTCTCGGGGATATTACTCCGGAGAAAGTCAGGGTATTGCAGGAGGCCGATCATATATTTATCCAGGGACTTATAGATAATAACTTGTACGATAAGGTTTGGCAGGCGGGTGTTATTCTGTTGCCGGTACAATCGGTAGGAGTGATGGGTGATGAAAGAACTTATGAGAATGCTGTTGCGTTGCGTGCCGTGCTTTCTACGGACGGAATGACCGCCGATTGGGCTCACTTACCGTATGAATTCCTGGGAAAAGTATCGAATGATATCATTAATAAGGTAAAAGGGGTAAACCGGGTCGTTTACGATATCAGCTCTAAGCCGCCTTCGACTATAGAGTGGGAATAAAAAATGTAACGAAAAAAGGTTTCTGTATAACTACAGGAACCTTTTTTATATTTATCTCTGTAAGCTGTCGTTTGATGTGTTGTGGATTCTCGGATATGTCTGAAATATATATAATTAAATTATCTTATATCTAATATCTTATGCGTCTGAAGGCTGAGTCTCCATTCGGGATGGGACAAGATATAGCTTACAGTTTCGGGAATATTTTTACCGGAGCAAGGTTGTAAAAAGCGTACTTTGCAACGGAAATTACTCAGTATGTCGAGATTTTGTTTCCGGTATACGACTTTTAATTCGTCAGCTTCTTGTAATAAAAGGGGAACATTTTTTTCTTTTTGGCAGTCTATTTTCGGAGAACAAGTAATCCAGTCTATATTACCGGGTATGGTATGTGTGCCATTCGTTTCTATATGGACCCTGAACCCCGCTTCGTGCAATTGATCTATAAATTCCTTGTCGATGAAAAGAGATGGTTCTCCTCCGGTAAGGATAACGATGCGGGCCGGGAATCTCGATATTTGTTCGATAATGGCTTCGTTGCTCAGGAGAGTTCCGTTTTTATTATCGGTATCGCAAAATGCACAGGATAGGTTACAGCCGGAGAAACGGACGAATACGGCCGGAGTTCCGGTATGGAATCCCTCTCCCTGTAAACTATAGAAAATTTCATTGATCTTTTTCATACCAGGCAACGTTGCTTTCGCTTTCTTGTATCATGACTTTATAACACTCGGGTATCTGGTCGCATATCCATTTTGCCAGATTTTCTGCGGTTGTGTTCATATCGGGGAAAATATCGTTGAGATTACGATGGTCTAGTTGCGATTGGATTTTTTCTTTTACATGCCCGAAGTCGATAACCATTCCGTCACGGTTCAGTTTTTCTGACCGTGCATGAACTTCGATAATCCAGTTATGACCGTGAAGTTGTTCACATTTACTTTGATAGGATAGTTTTAAACTGTGTGAGGCCGATATTTCGAATTTTTTTATGATATAATACATTTCCCTGTATTTTTAATGGATGCAAAGATAAGAACTTTAATGAGAACCCGAGGGTCGGAATGCTGTTTTTATAGAAGCGGAACATCGGGTAATAAACGGAACTGGAATTTACGATTTTCAAAAACAATTTCTATCAGTTTGAAACGTATAAATCTCGCCAGAGTTGTTTCTGCTTTTATTTTAGAAATACGGGCCAGCTTGCAATATCGGTTTAAAGTTATGTACTCATGTTCCTGCAGATAATGAAGAAGTATCTCTTCTTGTTCGCTATATCGCAATAGAGCCCCCTGGGGACTGCCTGTCTGTTTCCATATTTTGAGATGTACCGGTGACGCCAGGATATTTTCATCGGCAATACGTATGTATGCCCATTGTTTCCCGTTTTCATCTTTTGCACAATAAGGCTTGTGAGTTCCTTCGGGTATGTGGGCTATCAATACAGTGCGTCCTTCTACTGTGAATGTCTGCATGGAAAGGGGAACTTCAGGTTTGCAATATAGGGTAGCGGCAGCTTCTATCATATAAATTTCTTCTTCGGAACGTACACCGGCTATTTTACCGTTGTCTTTTACTCCTATCAGTAATCGTCCTCCCGAGGTATTTGCGAATGCCGACAAAGATTTGGCTATTTTATATACGTCCGATATTTCGAATTTGAAATCTTGTTGCAGATGTTCTCCTTCGGAAATTAGTTGATATATAAAGTCTGAATCTGTTTTCGCTTTCATTTTGAGAACTGAAAATGATTATTTTTTATTTTTGCAATAACGTTGCCAGCCCTGCCTGAGAAAAAGAAAACCGGTAACGATAAGTGCCAGAGATAGTCCGGTATAAAAAACCGATATGAAAGAATTGGGAAGTAATTTGAATTTCCTTATCACTATTCCTAAAGTGATCATAAAAGCCATGATAACCCATCCTTTTGCGTCGAAAAAAGAAAAAGGGCAGTTCTTGTCGTTTTTCCGTTCTATACGTTTTGTGTGCTTATAATATAGTCTGCGAAATACCAATGTAAAGAATAAAAGAAAAATGACAGAAGCCTCGCCAACTTTCGATAACCAGTTGGGAGCATCATAATTCCAGGTAACGATTCCTATCTTTAGAATATTGCTTCCGGCGATGATCCATACGATTCCTGCAATTATTAGTAAAGATGTTCGCCCTGTACCGAATTTTCTGAATTTCATTTTTACGGATAATTACAAAATGATTTTTTGAGTTTTTTTCTTAAAACGCATATAGAGAAGTATTCCGGCACTGAACAGTCCGAAAGGAAAAGCCATCCATACACCGCTTAAACCCCAGCCGAACACGAATCCGCATAGATATCCCACAGGTAAAGCTATGATAAAATATGCGATGAAAGCAATTACCATCATGGGTTTTACATCGGATATCCCTCTCAGAGCGTTGGCAAATGTAATCTGCATGCCGTCTCCCAGTTGGTATGCGATCAGGAGCGGAACTAACATGGTTACTAATTTGTTTACCTCTATATTATCGGTAAACCATCCTCCCATAGTATTCCTTAGGGAGTAAAATAACAGACTGGCTATTATGGCGAGGGTCGTAATAATATGAAAACCCGCATTGGCCGTTCGCCTTACATTTTTCATATCTTTCTGTCCCTTGAAGTTGCTGACGCGTATGGCGATGGCTGCCCCCATACCATAATATATCATATAACCTATGGTAGATACAGTCACGACGATTTGGTGAGCGGCTAGTTCCATACTTCCCAGCCATCCTATCATAATGGCACTCAGAGAGAATGATGCGGTCTCCATACCCATTTGTAATCCTACCGGCCAGCCTAATGCATTGAGACGTTTAAAGTCTGGACGATTCAGTTTTGATTGTTTGAATCCTTCGAAATAAGGATGATAACGGGCTGAAAAGAAAAAAAGAAATATGAAGACAGCCAGCATGACGATTCGGGAAAAGAGAGTGCTTAATCCGGCTCCTAATAATCCGAGTTCAGGAAAGCCTAATTTGCCGTATATCAATATGTAATTTCCTATGATATTAAGAATATTGCCTCCGATAAGTATCCACATGGAAGTGCGCGTATCTGTGATGCCGTCTGCGAATTGTTTGAACGAATTGAATAACATCACGAAAATCAGCGAAATCAATAAGACAATGTAGTAGGGGCGTATGAAAGGGAGTAGTTCTGTCGGCTGTCCCAGGCGGTCGATGTAGAAATATAATGTACCCATGATAATCGTGAGTGCAATGGCAATTAGGCTGTTGGCGAAAAGACTGTTTCGCAGCACTCTTCCTATTCCGCCCGTATTATTTCGACCGAAAAGTTCTCCGATGACCGGAGTAAGACCATACGAAAAGCCGGTACCGAATATGATGGCCAGAGTAAAAATGTTATTGGTAAAAGACGCGGCTGCCAGTTCTTCTGTCGTATGATGTCCTATCATCATAGTATCGGCAAATCCCAGGACGATAATACCCAGTTGTCCTAGCATGATGGGAATTCCCAGGTATAGTAACTGCTTATAGTGAGATTTGTAGATATCAATATTCATAATGATATAGTTGGATAACGGGATGCAAAGGTAATTATAATGCGCGGAACAGCAAAAGGGTTTTCACCGAAGAAAGGAATCCGGGTAAATATTACTCTTTTTAATCATTTAAAGATTCTCTTGTTTGAAAAGGTAAACTTCTCTTGACCTTTTATCGCTTAAATGTTACCTTTGTACAAAACAAGAAAATCGGAAGAAGAATGAAATTATCTGCGTTAGTTTTAATATTTTGTATAGCGGCTGGTTATTGTCCGGGAATATATGCCCAGGGCGGGATTACTCCCGGTATGATGAATGAGATCAGGAAAGGTTATGAAGGCACTTCTGCCGATAAAGCGTTACGTAATGCTTTGGGGGGAACTGACATCAATACGATAGCTTTTAATCAGGAAAATCGTGCAGCATTTGACACGCATTTTACTTATAAAGTGCCGTCTAATGGCATTACCGATCAGAAATCGTCGGGACGTTGCTGGTTATTTACCGGATTAAATATTTTGAGGGCCCAGGTCATGGAATTTCAGGGTATACCTAAACTCGAGTTTTCTCAGAACTACTGTTTCTTTTACGATCAACTTGAAAAGGCTAATCTTTTTTTACAGGGTATCATAGATACGAAAGACAGACCTATGGACGATAAAGTGGTGGAATGGCTTTTCCTGCACCCTATTAGTGATGGAGGTCAGTTTACGGGAATAAGCGATATCATAGGAAAGTACGGGGTCGTGCCAAAAGGAGTTATGCCTGAGACCAGCAGCAGTGAATCTACCCGTACCATGTCTTATTTGATTTCTCTGAAACTAAGAGAGCAGGGGCTGGCATTAAGAAGCATGAAGAATGCCAGTGCCGAAAAATTACAAAAAGAAAAAACGGCAATGCTCGCGGTTATTTACCGGATGCTGGCTTTGACATTGGGTGAGCCTGTGCAACAATTTACCTGGAAGAAAACCGATGCTCAGGATAATGTGCTGGAAGTGAAAGAATATACGCCGCTTTCTTTTTATAATGAATATGTCGGCAATGATCTGGCGAACGGGTATGTAATGTTTATGAACGACCCCAGCCGGGAATATTATAAATTGTATTCTATCGATTATGACCGGCATACCTATGATGGCCGGAATTGGACCTATATTAATTTACCTGTAGACGAAATCAAGAAGATGGCGATAGAATCGCTGAAGAATCATGTGATGATGTACTTTAGTTGCGATGTCGCTAAATTTTTGGATAAAAAGAATGGAACTTTGGATATTAATAATTACGATTATGAATCGTTGATGGGCACTGCTTTCGGCATGAATAAGGAACAAAGAATCATTTCATTTGCGAGTGGTTCCTCACATGCCATGACCCTTATGGCGGTTGATCTTGATAATAATAACAAACCCGTGAAATGGATGGTGGAGAATAGCTGGGGTGCTTCCAGCGGTTATAAAGGACATTTGATTATGACAGATAAATGGTTCGATGAATATATGTTCCGTTTGGTTGTGGAGAAACGTTTTGTACCGGAAAAAATATTGAAGATACTGAAAGATGATCCCGTTTTATTGCCGGCTTGGGATCCTATGTTTGCCGAAGAGGAATAAACGGTATAAATTAGTTTTTCTTTTTTTCTATAAAGAAATATTTTCCGAAAGAAATAGCTTTTACGAGTAGTAAAAAACTGTGCAGTATATATAAAGTAAATTATTCATATCAACAATTTTATAGCTTAGAGAGGATCATTCAACTTACGTTTTTAATAAATAAAAGATCGATACCATGAAAATAAAAATAGCATTTCTTGTTGGCATGTTATTTCTGTCAACGACTGTCAGTGCCGAAATTAAGTTACCGTCGATTCTGGCTGACGGGATGGTACTGCAACAGCAAACCGATGTAAAATTGTGGGGAAAGGCAAATGCCGGATCTAAGGTAAAAGTAAGAGTTTCGTGGGATGATAAAACCTATGATACCCGAAGTGATAAGGAAGGTAACTGGATGGTTCGGGTGGGAACTCCGGCGGCAGGCGGCCCGTATGAAATTACGATCAGCGATGGTAAAAAATTGACTTTAAAGAATATTCTGATCGGGGAAGTATGGTTGTGTGCCGGGCAGTCGAATATGGAAATTCCGGTGAGGGGGTATCCTTTTCAGCCCGTGCTGAACTCGAATAATATTATAGCAAAAGCGAATCCTCGGGTCCCGATAAGGATGTACACGACCGATTCGGACGAAAGCGGAGAATGGGTATTTCAGTTCAGCCGTGAACCTCAGACCGATTGCATAGGCCGATGGATGGACAATTCTCCTGAAAACGTAGCGAATATCAGTGCCGTTGCATATATGTATGCCCGCTATTTACAGGAAGCACTGGACATTCCGGTTGGGATTCTTGTTTCTACTTTGGGCGGTACACAGATTGAGTCGTGGATGAGTAAAGAAGCGTTTTCTGCTTTTCCCGATATAGATCTTGACATCCCGGATTTTGATAAAATTACCAGGCCTTACGGCCAGCCTTGTGTATTGTATAATTCTAAGTTGGCGCCATTAACCAATTTTACGATAAAGGGTTTGATCTGGTATCAGGGAGAGAGCAACAGGCATGATCCGGAAAAATATGGACAACTGATGCCGGTTTTTGTAAAGGATCTACGGAATAAATGGGGGCTGGGGGAACTTCCGTTTTATTATGTACAGATTGCTCCCTATAAATATTCCGGTCCTGATGTGGCGGAGTCGGCATATTTGCGTGAAGTACAGTTACAAAATATGAGTAAGATTCCGAATTCCGGTATGGTAACAACTTTAGATGTAGGAGAAATGAACGGAATACATCCGTCTAATAAAGAAGCCGTAGGAGAGCGTTTGGCATATTGGGCTTTGGCAAAAACATACGGAAAGAAAGGTTTTGAATATTCCGCACCGGTTTACAGTTCTATGGAAATAAAGAATGGAAAAATTTATTTAAGTTTTGATAATCTGGGATATGGAGGTTTGATCCCGGCAAAAACTCAGTTGGAAAGTTTTGAGATTGCCGGAGAAGATAAGATATTTCATGAAGCCAAGGCTGTTTTTGTTCCGGAGGTTAACCAGGTAGTTGTATGGAATGAGAGCGTACCGGTTCCTGTAGCAGTGCGGTATGCATTTAAAAATTATGCAAAGGCTTCGTTATTTACTGTTTCCGGACTTCCCGTTTCTTCCTTCAGAACTGATAACTGGTGAAGATAATTCGGTAATTATTGATGTATTTAAAAACCAAGGATAAATAATTTTATTTTTATCCCGTAAAATCCGTATCTGCGAAATGAGCGTAGAAAGTCCGATCAAAAAATCTTTTTGCTTGTTATTATATCATATGCAGTAAGTATGGAATATATAATAGAACATCATCCCGAAAGAAAACGTTTTGAAACGACATGCGATGGTTATACCGCATATATAGAATATGTGGAAGTCAGAAAAGGACTGGACCTTGTTCATACGATAGTACCGCCTCCGATAGGAGGAAGAGGAGTTGCTGCGGCTTTGGTGAAATATGTTTTGGAATATGCAGAAGCACATAACCTGTTTATCGTACCGAGCTGCTCTTATGTCGATGCTTATATCCGGAAGCATCCCGAATATGATTCATTGGTTCTTTAACGCTTTTAGAGATTAAAAATAAACCGGAAAATATTTTTCTTTTCCGGTTTATTTTATACATTTGACCTATACTTAGGGTCGTATAACGATGAAGGTTGCTGAATATTTATAGAAGTAATTGTTAAAAATTTCCTGACGTCTTTAATTAAATTAGTGTCCGGTGTAAATAAAGCGGTCTTTCTGAAATTTCTAAGTATATAGAGTCATAATGCTATTAAAAAAATTGAATAATTTCAATAACATATGTAAAGTGCCCTGTATTGTCTTTATACTGCTCCGGCAATTTGTTTTTGGGTATGACAATCTTATAATAATAAGAGGAAGAAGTCTTTTTGTTTATCATTATAATTTTTACTGATATATGATTCTATGTTGATAAAAGTCGGTTATCTATTGTTGCTTCTCCATAATATAAAATGTTCGTGTTTCCTTGTTATATTATAAAAGTGCTGTGAAGAGGATTAATATGGAAAATTCAATGCATTGGTATCTGATTGCTAATGATCAGGATTTATTTTGGGGATTAACCATTAATACAATAGGCAAACAAATATGTTTGAAAGGCGATAGTTATCCCCCTCCCGATCATCCTGTACACTATATGTTCTCTACAGAAAGAGGACGCATTCTTAACGAATATCAGTTACTCTATTTGACACGGGGAAACGGCGTATTCGAATCGACATCTTTTAAGAAAACAAAACTAAAGGCCGGCAATGCCTTTTTACTTTTTCCCGGAGAATGGCATAATTACAGTCCCGATCCGGAAACCGGATGGGAAGTATATTGGATCGGTTTTAAAGGCAAAAACATAGATAACCGTGTGAAGAGCGGATTTTTTCTAAGAGAAAAACCTGTTTTTTATGTAGGTATTCTGGAGGAGATCGTGCAGCTTTATAACCAGGGAATATCAGTGGCAAAGGAGCAGAAAACAGGATATCAGCAAATACTGGCAGGCATTGCAAATCATTTATTGGGGCTATTTTATTCTATGGATAAGAATCTGGCTTTTGATCATTTAAAAGTGGAAGATTGTATCGGCAAGGCTAAGATTTTGTTCATGGAAGATTTTAAAGGAGGAATAAAATTAGAAGAAATAGCTGCCCGGGTTAATATGAGTTATTCCCGTTTCCGTTATCTTTTCAGGGAATATACGGGTTTTACTCCGGTGCAGTATATTCAGGAATTGCGCATTATGCATAGTAAAGAGCTGTTGGCAAACACGATGATGAATATAAAAGAAATAGCGTTGGACTGCGGATTTGAAACGAGCCAGTATTTTTGTACGGTATTCAGGAAAAAAATAGGTTCGACTCCGGCCGAATATCGTGAATTTGTTCAAGGGAAAAATATGCATTTAATATAAAAATATACGTAATAGGATAATTTTTTATTTTATCAATTACTGAATTATATTTAAAACAAGAATTTATTATGGAAGACTCTATACACCGTTATCTGGTTGCTAATGAACAGGACCTTCTTTGGGGACTGACAATAAATACGGTAGGACAGCAATTGTGCTTGAAAGGGGAGAGCTATCCTCCCCGGGATCATCCCACTCATTATTTGTTCTCGATAGATCGTGGGCGTACATTGAATGAATACCAGTTATTATATATTACTCAAGGGGGAGGGACTTTTATTTCGGATTCAATAAAAAAGACCGAAGTAAAGGCGGGCAATATGTTTTTGCTTTTTCCCGGAGAATGGCATAATTATTGGCCTGATCCCAAGACCGGCTGGGAAGAATATTGGATCGGTTTTAAAGGTGAAAATATAGATAACCGTATAAAAAATGATTTTTTTAATAAACAAAAACCCGTTTTTTATGTAGGTATTCTGGATGAAATGGTTCAGCTTTATAAACAAGGCATATCGGCTGCTAAGGAACAGAAGGCCGGATACCAGCAGATATTGGCTGGTATAGTGAACCATTTGTTGGGAATGGTATATTCTATCGACAAGAACCAGGGCTTTGACAATCTGAAAGTAAAAGATTGTGTCAATAAGGCAAAGATTATATTTATGGATAATTTTAAAAAAGAAATAAAATTGGAGGATGTGGCAGCGAGAGTCAATATGAGTTATTCCCGTTTCCGTTATCTTTTTAAAGAATATACAGGATTTACTCCGGCTCAATATATACAAGAGCTGCGCGTTATGCATAGTAAAGAACTATTAACCAATACTGTTATGAATATAAAGGAAATAGCGTTTGATTGCGGGTTTGAGACATGCCAGTATTTTTGTACGGTATTCAAGAAAAAAGTAGGTTCTACTCCGATAGAATATAGAGAATTCACACAAGGGCGAAATATATAATATATAAAATATATAGATAGAAAAAGCGGCATTTCCATTTTTTCTTTTCGGCATATATGAATGGGATATATGATGGAAATAAAAGACCGGCTTATAGAAATAGCCGTGAAAATCTGAAAAAATTACCCGAAGCATATTTTATAAATTAAGATTAGCGAACTAAATAATAAATGTTTCGCTAAGCTCCGTTTTTATTCAAAATATGTGATGCATTGATAACTACCTATATATAATGTTTATAAGGCAGAAATATTATAACATATCGGGCTTGTTTTAACATAAAAACTTAGAAAACAGTAATTTCGTTTCTTTCTTTGAAATATAAAAACAGTCAGATTTTATAATAACTCAATCATATTTATAAATAAAATCATATTTCCTTCCTTTATTTTTGCTACAGTAATTCTAATATCAAAAACAAATTTGCGGCCTTTTACTTTTAGCGGTCAAAATTTACAAGAAATAAAAGTATAATTTATTATTAAAATAGCTTGTTGAAATCACATCTTTAGTTTTTATACTTAATACAATAATACCCATGAAAAAACTATCACACCTGCTACATGTAAACAGTAAAATAATAGCTCTGTTGGTATGTGTGCTGTTTATCCAGTTACCCGGAGGTTCATGTTTTGCGCAATCATCAACAACGAAGATCAAAATTTCGGGAAGTGTGGTCGATAGCGATGGTCCTATGATCGGCGTAACCGTAAGAGTGCAGAATACCGGTATAGGAACGGCTACCGATAATTTCGGAAAATTTACATTAAATAATGTCGCTTCCGATGCCAATATCGAATTTTCTTATCTGGGTTATGAAGCCCAGGTTCTTCCTGCTAAAGATGTAAACGGAAAAGAAATCGTTATGCAGTTGGAGGTTAATAAACTGAAAGACGTTGTAGTAACAGCTCAGGCGATAGGACAGAAGAACGCCATTTTTAAACAAATCAATTCAAATACGATAAAAAATGTCATCTCCGCTGAGAAACTTCAGCAAAATCCGGATGTGAACACCATCGAAGCAATAGGCCGTCTGCCGGGAATTTCGGTAACGCGTGTGGGAGGTGAAGGTGCCGGCTTTTTATTAAGAGGACTTGACGAAGCTTATTCTAAAGTACTTATTAACGGTGAACCTCTTCCGGTTAGCTTGGGAACCATATCTACTTATAGCCTACAAGGAGTTGAAGTATTTAAGAGTCTTACCGCCAATCAAGAAGGTAATGCGGTAGCCGGTTCGGTGGATCTCACTTTGCGAGAGACCCCTAAAGGGCTTCATTACAGTATTATAGCCCAAACAGGCTATAACAGACAGAACAATGATTTTGGGAATTATAATTTTGTAGGACAGGTAAGTAACCGTTTCTTTGACGATAAGCTTGGTTTTTTCCTCTCTCTCAATGCCGACCGTGTAAACCGGAGTACCAGTTTGATGAATGCCGGATATAATACGAACTATACGACGAATCTTAACGATCCGTTTTATATCAACGCTATCAATTTGAGTCTGAATAAAAGAATAAATTATAAACAGTCTGCTGTATTGACACTGGATTATATAGCCAGTCCCTCTACATTACTTAATTTCCAAACATTTGCTTCGACAAGTAACTCTAATGTTTCTACGCAATCCAAGAGTTTCAATCCGGAAGGAGGAGCAGCAACAGTTCCTATTTATGTAAATATGAACGAAACGCCCGTTTCCCGTAATTTTGGAATTACGAATAATCTGAACGGAAAAACTAAATTCGGTTTTTTGAATTCGATCCTGCAATATGGAGTCAGTTATTCATACAATCGTTCCAAAAATCCCGGAACAAGAAGCTGGGCCTATTCATCATCGACGCGTGCAGATGGATTAAAACGGGACGATCTTAAAGTTTTTTCTCCGGCTGAGGTTGCGAATAGTTTTGAATCCATATTGAACAATTTGTCCGGAACCAAACTGGAATCCATGAATGAAGACAGGACCGAAACAAGCAATTGGAGCATTACTCCCCGCATCGATTATGAAGTACCGTTTGAAACAGATAACGGTTGGTTGAAAGGAAATATAAAAATAGGGGCAAAATACCGTTACTCCCGTAATAAAGTAGATAGGACTTATTCGCATGCTTATGCCGGCAGCAATGCTCTTTTTAGTGATTTTGTAAAAGACAAATATGGCTATTCTTCGGGCTATGTAGAACTGCAGACCGATGGACAGGAAAAGAATTTCCTGGGAGGCGATTATATCTTTGGCGATAAATATTCTTTTGACAGGAGCAATCAGGTATTTGATGACTGGAAACAAAACGGAAAAGATAAATTCTTGTCAGGGGCTACCGGAGGATTGAGCGATGACCCCAGATATTCCGGGTTTGTCTATGATTTGGAAGGTTCGGCTATGGGCGACAGGAATGATAAGAATCATTATGCGGCCGTATATATCATGCCCGAGATTAATTTAGGAAAATGGCTGATGGTTATACCCGGTTTGAGATTTGAATATACGAGGTCCGATATGAAGGCATACAAGGGAAATGAAGTGACGCGTTTTTATTCGGTGTATGAGGATATGAAATCAGCTTTCGGATTACGTGATACGACGCATACCCGTACAGATCGTTTCTTATTGCCGATGATTCATGTGAGAGTGAAACCCACCAACTGGTTCTATATCCATTATTCGTATACCCATACCGTAAGACGTCCTTCGGACGGTGTAGCTCCGTTCGAGTTCTACAGTACCCAGGATCCCTCGAACTACAGATATAGTGCGGGAAATTCAGATCTGAAAACAGAACTTTGGCGCAGTCATGACCTGCAATTCACATTCCACGGCGGTAAATTGGGACTATTCTCAGTGACTGGTTTTCTAAAATCGGTTGATAACAAACTGTGGTCGAGAGCATATACGAGAATAAAAGGAGACCCTATTCCCGATCCTATTTTTAAAGATAACGATTTGGTCAAAATGACAGTATATGAAAATCATCCTTATAATATTACATTAAAAGGATTTGAAGTAGAATGGCAGTCTTCATTCGGATATTTACCGAAACCTTTATCATATCTTACTTTGAGTGCCAATTATACCTATACGTTCGGGAAATCTCCCAATCCGTATACGAGACTTTATAAATACAAACCCGAAGGTTCCCGGTATGAAGTAACCGGACGTCAGGATTCGGTAGTAATAGAACCTATGACGGGAATGCCTAAACACATGGTGAACGTTACGCTGGGAGTCGAAGTAAAGGCCTTTAAATGTTATCTCTCTTATCAGTTCACGTCGGACAAGATACAGACGACCCATCCTAACGATTTACGTCTTTATATTATGAATGAACCATATAGTCGTCTTGACTTCAATGCCTCTTACGGATTTGATTTGAAAAGCAAGGGTCTGATCGAGATATTGCTTAAGGTAGGAAATCTTACCAATAGTGAAGACCGTATCAGGTACAGAGGAGAATCCCGGCCAATAACGGTAGAACAGTATGGAGTGACGGCTGATCTTGGAATTAAGTACAGATTTTAAATAATTTTCGGGAAACGTTACAGAACCCTGCGTTTCCCGGAATAAAATAAATATTCAGGGTTCTATTAATACTCATGTGCCATGAAAAAGATTACTTTTTTATTACTTGCATGTATGATATCATGCGTTTCTTTTGTGTCGGCAAAAGAGATTTTGGATGTAGAACCCGGTACTGGTACTTTGAATGCTGCTATCAAACAATACAAAGGTGACAGGATTTATCGGTTGCAGGACGGATATAACGGTTATTATGCCTTGGATGAAATTATAACAAACGAGGATTTTGAGCTTACTATTATCGGCGGCGGTACTCCCGATGCTGATGATCCTCATCCCGAAATTCCTGCTACTTTACAAACGAGCGGAACCGGAGGCGTACCATTCTCTTACATGTTCCAGGTCTTTTCTAATATTACCTTACAAGGTATATATTTTGTAAATGCTTCGACGGACGGTGTTTTCAATACACAATTCTTTATGTGCATTGAAGGAAATAACGTAAGAGTAAATATTGATAATTGTGTTTTGGATCCGGCCGGAAATCCTATCCATTCTCCCGGTGGAAGTCCTAAAATTTACCTTACCAATAACTTGTTCAACAGACTTACAGCCCAAAATGCGAGTGTGAACGGTCCGGTGAATTTCTTTTTCCCTAATCAGGAATTTGGAGTAGATACGCTTTATGTGGAAAATAACACATTTGTAGGTTTAAGCACATCTATTTTTTCAGATAATTGCGCTCCTGTAAAAAGTAATTTTACTTTGATAAACCACAATACGTTTATTCATCACATGTCCCAGATCGATTGGATGTCCAATCAGGAAAAATTCTTTTTTACCAATAACCTGCTGTATGACTGCCATGTAATTCCTTATGAAAAAGCATGGGTAGGCGGTTGGGATAACTATCCTACGGGAAGTGTTTCAGAGTTACTTTGGTCGCATCCCAGTGCTCAGGTAAAAGAAAACGGGGTGATGATCGATTGGGGATTCGATAAGATGACAAGTTATGTAGGTTACAATATCGAATTTAAAAATCAGGCCTTTTTAGATAATCTGGATAATCTTAAAGCCTGGTGCGCAGCAGAAGGAAAACCCAATACATTCTATTTCCAGCCTTTGGTATGGACCGATGATGCTCCGGCAAGGGGAATAGAATTGTCCGAAGCATTGGCTAAAAATCCTCAGGCGAAGATATATAATAGCGGAGATCATCCTACCTGGAAAGCCGTAAGCAACAAATACGATATAAATCCTAATTTTACCGATTCCCGTATCAAAGAACATTCCGATATTATGGCGAAATGGGTAGTACCGGCTATGAAGAAAGACTATTTTAGCACAACAGGAGAAGATTTTACTCAATATAACTGGTATTGGGATCCCGATGGAAATGCAGGTCAGAATGAAACATGGCCGTTATTCGACGGTTCTTATACCAATGAAACAGCAAAGACATTCTCTATAGAATCTCTACCGGCAGGTGACCTAAACTGGTTCCCCGAAGCAAAAGCTCAATGGCTGAAGAACAAAGAAGCTATTGAAGATCACATGATAAATCAACTGAGAACAGATAAGATAGATATTACAGATGGAGTAGAATCGAATAAAATACAACAAAAGGTTAATATTTATCCGAATCCGGTTCAAGGTTCGTTTAGAATTGACGGGGTTGTTGACGGAGCTGTAACTGTTTACGATGCTACAGGAAGATTGGTTAAATCGGTACAACAATACGAAGGTTCTGTTTCGGTTGATAATCTTGTACAAGGTTTGTATTTCGTAAAATTCGAATCGAACGGAATCCATATAACACAAAAATTCATCAAAAAGTAAAGTGCTGGAGTATTTGATGCACGATCTATTATCCGTTTTCAGGATAATAGATCGTGATAAACAAGAGGAATAAATCACATTAAAAAGACTTACCATGAAAATCATAAAGCTCTTTTCTTTTTTGTTCGCTCTCTCATTGTTATCCCCACAGGTTTTAATTGCAAACGATATAGAATGGAGTTTTGACTCCGATGCACAAGGTTGGCACGATATGGGTGATGACCGTGACGTTGTGGCCGGCTGGGAAAATGGGAAGTTGACAATGACATATACAAAACGTTCTTCCGGAATGGGATCTCAGCTTTGGTTTCCGGCAGTTAAGGTAGATGACCTGGATTTCAGTGCTGCCGATTATCCCTATTTAGAAATATATTATGAAGCTAACTGGCCCACCGTTATGCCGGTTAAGTTTCTCATAACACTGGTAAAAACAGATAATACGCTCGTACATTCTTTTGCCGATATCGATCCTTCCAAACATTTCGTTTCAATAGATATATCGGCAAATGTCAGGACCGATTGGGGAGGTACTCCGTATGCGGGACAAATAAAATCGGTGGAACTGGAACTTCCTCATAATTCCGATCCGGCTTCAAATCCCGCAACGAACTGGTTTAACGGACGATATACTTACATAGATAAAGTCGTATTGACAGATACGCAGAATACTGATCCTGAAGAAGGAGAACAAGTACGGATATGGAACTTCGATAAAGATTTTGCAGATACACAAAATGAACTTGTTGCGGAAGCTACAGGGAATCCGCAAATATCGGCTGTTGCCGCTAAATCGGGAGATGCAGGACTTTTACTGGATGGTGAAAGTTTGCTTACCATGCCTGAATCTAAATTATTTACATCTGCAGAAATGACGGCAGCCTGCTGGATAAAAACGACCGGAGAAGGTCAAAAAGATTCGACTGTGCCTGCAGAGATATTTTCTTATAACAATGGTGATTTTACTATTGCCATAAAAGGAGGAAATCTGGTATATAAAAATAACCGCTTGTGGGAACATATCGCCACATTGAAAAGTAATACATGGCAACATATCGCTTTCGTAGCCGGTAGAAATATGATTACATGCTATGTTAATGGGAAAAAGGTCGGTGAAATTTTGGCAGTTCCGGCAAATGCTCGTACAGGTAATTTTGTTATAGGACGTAACGGGTTGATGGCCTCTGTGGATGAACTTTCTGTCTATAACTATATACTTACCGAAAAAGAGATAGCCGAGTTGGGAACTATTCCTTTGAATACGGTCTCGGCATGGACTTTCAAAGAAGATCTGGAAGGCTGGCACGAAATTGAAGATGGTTCGATAAGAGATGTTTCATTAAGCTACGAACCCGGGGCTATGGTGATGACTTATGTTGATAAAGCTCACTCTACAGCTCAGTTGTGGTTCCCTCAGGTAGAAGTGCTTACCAATTTCGATGCAGAATTATATCCTTATTGCGATATTTCTTACGAAGCTGTAAACTGGCCTGTGAATACGATGTCAAAAGCTTTGTTCGAGCTTAAAAGAGCAGACGGTACCATCGCGTATGCTTATTTCGATCTTGATCCGGCACAACGTTCCGTATCTGTCGATTTGGCAAAAAGCGATCCCGGGTGGGGTGCAAAATATTCGGGAGAGATTGTATCTGTTCGCCTTGAAATCCCTCACAACGGATCAGCTAATCCGGCAAGTGACTGGTATGGAGCATCGACGAGAATTACCAAAATTGAATTTAATGCTAAGACTCCTCCTGTTTCGGAAAGTTGGAATACGATACTGGAAAACAGTTCTTTCGTAAAATCGGGATTGGATAAGCTGAATCGTACCGATTACCAATATCAGCCTATCGGTCTGGGCGGTACGGCTTTACGGGTAGATCCCTGGGGATTTGCCGGAACAAAGGCTCCTCAGGCATCCGCCGGTATTACCTGGCACATTCATAAACCCTATTACGGCTATGAATACTGGTGGGATAAAGAAGGCCACCGCTTTAATCCTTTCATTATAAAAGGAGGATATGGAAATGAATTGAATCCTGGTACTATTACCGATTTCAGCCAAAAACTGGATATTCGTACAGGCTTATTGAATATCGATCTGGGCTTGAATGTCGACGGAACACAATTTACCACGAAAAGAACGGTTTTTGTAACCCCCGATGGCGTTTTAGTTATTCATATAGAGGATGCAGGAGCTCCGTCTCCTGTAAAATTGAATTTGATGGTAGACGAGGTAGTGAGAATCTATGGAAATAGCGGTATATACGATACGGAACATGATCCGTGGACAGGCAGTGCCGTACCCAGGAGTGAGGACGGTACATATGGAACCGTAGTTACGGCTACCCGCCCTAATACGTCTGTTGCTTCTCTGGCTGTAGCGGTCGAAACTTCTTCATCTGTTGTTTATGATAAAGATAATACCGTTGTAAGTGCTACAGATGCGAACGGTGCAGTTACCTTCTATATCGCACCTGCGTCTACGTTTAATCCGGCTACTCCTGAAGTACCTCACGATCATGCCTGGAACAAAGCTTATGCAGCCCGGCTGAAAGGCTACGAAGCCGTAAAACAGGAAACTTCCGACTGGTGGCGTGATTATTTAGGCAAATCACAAATATCTATACCTGATGAAAAAGTTGCTAAGTTATATGCGCAATCGTTGTTCTATCATGGAATCTATTTCGGGAATACGTCTATTCCTCCCGGATGTAACTCTACCGATATAGAAAGCTTTGCCGGAGCAATTTGTCCCGAGTATGACTTAGTATTAAGCCAGATGGCTCTTCTATATACCGGTCATTTGAACGAAGCTAAAAATATAGCTGACTGGACGTATAGCGTATTACCGAAGGCTAAATCCAATGCCGTGGATGGTATATCTCATTACGATGTTACGCGCCGGTACCCTTCAGGTGCTATTTACACTACGCTTATGGGATATGACGGAACTATGTGTAAACAACCTACCCCAGGAGAAGGTATTAATCTGAAACAAAATTATCCGGGGGCGAATGCTTCATTGATAGCGCTGTCCTACCTGGACTATAGTAACGATAATGCCTTTAAAGATAAAGCTTACGATATCCTTAAATCGACAACCTATGTTTCATTGGCCGACCTGATACAGGACGGCAATTACTACCGCTGCGGAGCCATGCCGAACGTTGTACAGGAATCGGCAGCACGTATGGGATATAACGAATGTGTGAAAAGAGGCATCGCCGATCCCGAATGGAGTAAATATGAAAATAAGATATTGATTCCTACGACGACACTCTTCGGAGATACTCTGATCGCTGGCGGAGTAGGGGCCGTAGCCGTGGAAGGACAAGGAGATGCGACGTGGTTGTCTCCGCTCTGGTGGTATGGCGTGGTAGATAAGAGCGACAGTAAGATTTTACCGAGTTATATTAATTCTGCAAAATCCTCTACGGGAGATTATATTTTCAATAACGGAACAATGGGAGTTATTGCTTCCAAGCTCGGATTAGGAAATGATGCTTTATCTTGGTTAAGGAATTTTGAGAGCAGCGATGTTCTCTATGATGAAACTTGTTTTACCGAATCGAGAGGCCAGTTATTCCTGACTCCGGAGATAGGAGCGCACGGAGGATATATATGTAATGTTTCGCAGATGCTTATGGATCCCGATAATGATGAGTCCATAGATATTTTCCCGGCCGTCCCTACCGATTGGGAATATAAGAAAGTAGGATTCAATAACCTGATGGCTAAAGGCGGATTGGCTCTTTCTGCTGAGCGTGATCTGCATGGAATGAGAATAGAGATAGAGAATAATTCGGATAATACATTAACGCGTGAATTACGTGTTAAAATCCCGGCGTCGCTTAAAGTTTCCGGTTCGGATGATTCCCAGATGAAAGACGGGGCTTTATTAATACCCGTAACGTTGGGTTCAAAAGAGAAGCGTACGTTCGAATATACATTTACTTCGGGAGGTACGGACTGGATAGAGCCTCAACCTCAAAAGGAGAGTGATGGATTCAGAATATATCCTAACCCTAACCCGACAGGTACGCTCTATATAAGCGATAGTGAGAATATAGATGAAATATGTATTTATTCTCTGTCGGGAAACGTTGTTGCAAGGTTCAAGGGAGGATATAATTCGTATAACATTGGAATGCTGGATGCTGGAGTGTATCTTCTCACTCTGAAAACTACGGCTAAAGAATATGTAAGTCGTAAATTAATCGTCATGAATTAAGACTGCAAAAAGGGTGTATGTAACCCATGCACCCTTTTTAATTCTTTAAAACAAATTTATTTGCTATGAAAAGATCCTTCTTATTTCTTTTGATGATTTCCCTGTTTTTTTCCTGCGGAAAGAAAAATGATATATTGGTTACCAGACAGGATGACGGCAGTATTGTGCTTTCTTTTACGGCTGATAAAAAGTATCTCATTCTTCCTCTTGAAGAACCGGGTCTGGAATTACCCGTAGATGTAAAAGTGGACGGAAAACAGGAACATGCTTATCTGATAAGATTTGCCGGAAAAAATATCGATTACCGTATCCCAATGGATATATCGGCCTGGAAAGGAAAGAAGGTTGAATTAGTGGTGAAGAACGGGAGCAATGCGGATATTTTCTGTTCAGACATAAGGCAATCGGATACGTTCGAAGGAAATAAAGAAGAAAAGTATCGTCCGGTATATCATTTCACACCTCCGTACGGATGGATGAACGATCCTAACGGCCTGTTATATTACGACGGTAATTATCATTTATTCTTTCAGCATAACCCGTTCGGTTCCCGTGGGCAGAATACCAGCTGGGGACATGCAGTAAGTGGTGATCTGGTTACATGGCAGAGCTTACCCGAAGCGATCTATCCCGACCAGTTCGGATTGATTTTTTCAGGAAGCAGTGTGGTGGATTGGAATAATACATCCGAATTGCAGACAGGAAAAGAAAAAACATTTTTAGCACTATATACGCAGTACAATGCTGCAGAAAAGAAATTACATCAAAGCCTGGCTTATAGTAATGACAAAGGATTAAGCTGGACAAAATATTCCGGAAATCCGATTTTGAAACACAGGTCTGCCCCCGATTTTCGCGACCCGAAAGTTTTTTGGTATGAGCCCAATCAGGAATGGGTAATGGCAGTTGCCTGTAACCGGGTTCTGGAAATATATACTTCCCCAAACGCTATCGACTGGACATATGAAAGTTGCTTTGGTAATGATTACGGCTTACCTCAGGGCGGATGGGAATGTCTGGATCTGTTCGAGCTTCCTTTAAACGGAGATGTTACGAATAAGAAATGGGTATTGATTTGTAACTGTACCCTCGGTGGCCCGTCAGGAGGACCGGTTACCCAATATTTTGTAGGTGATTTTGACGGGAAAAAATTTACCTGTGATTTTAAAAAAGAAGAAGTGCATTTGCTGGACTGGGGTAAAGATAATTATGCGACCGTGTCGTGGTCGGATATACCTCGGGAAGATGGTCGCAGGATTATTATTGCCTGGATGAGCAATTGGGATTATGCCAATGATGTTCCGTCCGTCAGTTTTAAAGGGGCTATGACCGTACCCAAGGAACTGAAACTGGTTACTAGGAATAATAAACCTGTTTTAATTAGTTATCCTGTCATAGAAATAGACAAATTGAGAAGAGACCCCAAATATATAAATACGAAGATAGAAAAAGAATACGTAATAGACGATTTATATCCCTATGGTAAAGGGGCTTATGAACTCGATTTTACGATAAAAAATATAACTGCCGGTATTGTAGGGTTGAAACTGATTAACCCGAAAAATGAGTTTACAGATATTTTTATCAGTATTCCGGAAAAAAGATTATATGTGGACCGGACAAAAAGCGGCGTAGTTGATTTTCATGCTACATTTCCTGCAAAAGTTCATGCCGATATTGAGGTTAAAGATACCTATAAGCTGCGTATATTGGTGGATAGAGCTTCTATTGAATGTTTTGAAGGAAATGGAGAAACCAATATGACCAATATCGTATTTCCCGAATTGCCTTATAATAAAATTATATTTTATGCGCAAGACGGAAGTTATGATCTCGATATGAGAACATACCGGATGGCTGCACCAGAGATTAGATAACTATTAATAACACTTAATATTAATTGACAATGAAAAAGTTTGGTTTTATTACGCTGAGTATCGCTCTGCTTTTTTCAATGCAGAATATGCAGGCTCAGAAAAAAAATGATCCCTCGAAGAACGGACGTGCCGGATTTGACTATTTCATCGGGATAGTCGGGAATCCGTCTGTCGTTGAAGATATAAAATGGGATGATGAACAATTGAAGGGGTTGAAGGATTTAGGAGTTAACATGCTGCAGCTAAGTATAGCATGGGGCGGAAAGCCTGCCAATGAAGTGATTAATCTGGAAGATCTGCAGGATCCTGAACAGATGGCCAAATGGAAATTCCGTGTCGCACAATGCGAAAAATACGGTTTTAAACCTATTGCACATTTCGGTATTCCCCGGGTACTTAATGCCGACCCAGTGAAACCTGCCTGTATATCGGATGAAGCTGTTCAGCAAAAATATGTGAAGATGATCAAACAGTTCATGGCAGACTTTCCTACGGTGAACGATATTCTTGTTTATACTTTTGACCAGCAGGCTTGGATTTGTAGTGAATTCGGTCCTTGTCCGCGTTGTTCAGGTATACCCATTAGCGAACGCGTATCGCATTTTATTAATTTGTTGAAAACAGCTATGCAGGAATCCCGCCCGAATGCGGAGACGATGCTTTGGTGGAAACCCTGGGAATTGTCTAAGGGACAAACTATCGAAATTGTCAAAGGTATAGATCCTACAGGTTTCGGACTTATGTTGAATTCATCTACCAGTAACGAAGTTTATCCGTTTAACGACGGTTCTTTGAAATCCGACCTGGGTGTAAAACGATTGATACAATATGCTTATGAAAGAAATATACCGGTTATCGGAGAATTCGACCACACCTTGTATAACGGACTTTATCAGATAGACGATTATTTCCCCCGTCTGGTTTATGAACAAATGGCCGGATGGAAAGAACTGACAGGAGTTGTAGGTGTGAAAGAGTATTATGGCTTTGCCCCTTCTATCTATTCTGTGAATTTTGCCATGTTGCAGGCCTGGATGAAAAATCCGAATGCTTCTTTGGACGAATTACTTAAACAAATCGCTGCTCCTTATGGTAAAAAAACGGCTCCTCTTATGATTAAAGCATGGGAATATGTAGCTCAGGCGGTAGAAGCTTTCCCTTGGGATGTAAGTTATCTCATCGGTCCGTTGGGATTGGATAAGGGCGAAAAAGGTGAACATGACTGGGATTATGTGAAAATCGTGAACGGTACTTGGGATACCCCTATCTGGGAATCGAACCGTCGTGCAAACTTCATTCTGACCGATGCTAAGAGCGCCCATCCCTGGATATTCGAAGATACCGGAATCCGTTTGCGGGATGCCGCTCAGCTGAATAAAAAAGCAGTGGAATATTTCGACCGGGCTATTGCCATGAATGAAGGAAAGGCTGATGATATCAGGAAACAACGTGATTTTGTGAACAGTACCGCACGTTCATTAGAAGGCAAAGGTATTCATTATATGCTTACCTTGGCTGCTCAGGATGCCAGAACTGTTCAATATGACCAGAATCAGTTCGATAAAGTATGTGCAAGAATCAGAACTTTATTGCAGGATGATGCCAAGAACGGTTATAAAATGGCCGAAACTAAATTGGCGGAATTTAACCGTGATCCTAAAGCCTGGTTGAAACAGAATTTCTGTCCGAATACATGGCGTTCGGAAGCAGAACCGAACTGGAGCAAATGGATCGCCCCCAATAATTAACACAATCTGCTTATTTTAAGGTTTGTAGCTTTAAATAGATCACCGGGATTATGGTTATAATCCCGGTGATAAAGCTACCCTTTTACTAAACATTATCTGTCAGTAATCTTTTTAATCTTATACCTATATGAAAAATCCAGGAATTTATCTCGCGTTGATATCGTTGCCGTTCTTACTCGGAACTTGTACTGGCGACGGAGCGAAAAAAGACGATATAATGTATCGGGTAGGAATATTGGGTGCTCCCTCTAAGCCTGATATTGAATGGAATGACCAAAACATAAAGCTGATGAAAGACCTCGGTTTCAATGCTATGCAGTTAAATATCGCGTGGGGATACAGACCGGGAGACGATCCGCTTAATCTGGAAGATGTTCTTCCTGTTCCCGATAAGTATAAGTTGCCGGTAGATATTGATTCTACGTTGAATAAAAATACGGGATCGAGTACTACATTTATTCATTCCCCCCGGAGCGTAGCCGGCCGGGCTGCCGAATTGAAAAAACGAATAGGCTTGTGTGAGAAATACGGTATGCGCTCTATATTTCATTTTGGGGCACCTTTTGTGGAATATCCCGCTATAGAACCCTTGTCGCAGTGTATTACCGATTCTATGACCCTGGAGCGTTATGTGACTCTTATACGGAATTTTCATAAAGAATTTCCGGGGGTGGATGATCTGTTAATGTATACGTACGATCAGAATGCTTGGTTATGCAGTGAAGATGGAGAATGTAAACATTGTAGCGGAGTTCCCTTGGATAAAAGAGTGACCGCATTCGTAAATAAGTTGGCACAAACATGGCATGAACTTAATCCGGAAGGAAGGCTTTGGTGGGAACCCTGGGAAATCTCGGGCGGACAGACCTATAAAGCTGTTGAAATGCTTGATGCCGAATGTGTAGGATTATCTATCCATTCCAGTATAACGGAGGTACAGCTCGCTCTTTCAGCCGACAGGTGGTTTAAGAATATGCTGACTTTAGCAGAGAAAAGAAATATTCCTGTTATAGGCGAGTCCTGGCTGGGAGGAGCTACCGAAGAAACAGAACCTTACCTGTCCATTCCTACGCCGTTGGTTACTTTACGTGCCTTACGTGCTATGGACAAGGCCGGAAAATTGAGCGGTATGAAAGAATATTATGGGAACTTGCCCGGTAGGGAAGACGTAAATCTGCGCACTACATCTATTTTTTTCAATGATAAAGATATAACCGATAAAGCAGCTTTGGACATATTGGCTAAACCTTATGGGAAAGCCGAAGAAAAGGTAAAGTCATACTGGACGTCTGTTTCCGAAGCTTTTGAAATATATCCCTGGGACATTTCCTGGTATGCCCGGGAAGTGGGAAAAAGCCAGCCGGAACATGCACTTACAGCAGCTACGCTGAAGGGTGCATCTTGGGTGACTCCTTCTTGGTTGTCTAACCGCCGGGCTGCATTTATGCGTACTGTAGAATCCGATTATCCGCATTTTTGGATGATGGAAGATGCACAATTGCGTTTTGAGACCACTGCTTCTTTGATGGATAAAGCGTTGGAAACGGCTGCAGAATGCAGAAAAGATATACCTGAGAATCTGCTGAAAGATTTTGACGATGGAGTTCGCGAGCTTAAAGGTTTCCGGCAAAGAGTGCTTTCTTATGCTTATCATATCCGTGAAACAAATCTGGTAAATATCATGCGTCATTCTCTTCAGAAATGGGGTATGGTAAAAGATGAGAACGTACAGGAACTTAAATCGTTGCTTATACGTGATATGCAAAACCAGCAGACAGAAAGAAAGGATATGGAGGATGCCCTACAGATGTTGAATAACGATTTACATCGTTTCTTGAATACTTATTTCCAGGAAACGACTGTTCCCGGAAATTATGAGGTATGGACAATAACATCGAAATAATTTGAAACGACATGAAAAAGACAAGTTTTAAAATGTACCTCAAACCGGGTTTTGAGGAAGAGTATAAAAGACGGCATGATGCCATTTGGCCCGAGTTGAAGAAATATTTGAAAGAAAACGGTGTTTCCGATTATTCGATTTTTTGGGATGAAGAGACGAATATTCTCTTCGCTGTACAGATGAATGAAAGCGACACCGGTTCTCAGGATTTGGGAGTGGAACCGATCGTCCGGAAATGGTGGGATTATATGGCCGACATAATGGAAGTCAATCCGGATAATTCACCGGTTTCCATTCCGCTGAAAGAACTTTTTTATATGGAATAATTAAAAGAAGAATAGTTAGG
The DNA here is from genome assembly GCF_025567045.1 of Barnesiella propionica. Lineage (NCBI taxonomy): Bacteria > Pseudomonadati > Bacteroidota > Bacteroidia > Bacteroidales > Barnesiellaceae > Barnesiella > Barnesiella propionica. The sequence continues at coordinate 58,626 of NZ_JAOQJK010000002.1, forward strand.
ATGAATACGAAAGTCGGTTTATTCGGTATTGGTCTTGAAACCTATTGGGCACAATTCGATGGTTTGCTCGATCATTTGAAAATATACCAGGGAGAAATTAGAGATAGGATTGCGTCGTTCGGTGTGGATGTCGTGGATGCAGGTATGGTGGACAATCCCGTAAAAGCAGGAGAGGCTGCCGAATATCTGAAAAAACAGGATGTGGATATCGTATTTTTATACGTGGCGACGTATGCCCTGTCATCTACTGTACTGCCTGTCGCCCGGAAACTGAAAGTTCCGGTGATTATTTTAAATCTGCAGCCTGTAGCCAGATTGGATTATGAAACATTCAATAAGTCCGGCGATAGCGGTAGAATGACCGGAATCTGGCTGGAACATTGTCAGGCTTGTTCTGTTCCTGAAATAGCATGCGTGTTTAACCGTACCGGAATACGTTATGAGATAGTGACCGGATATCTAAAAGATGAAGAGGCTTGGAAAGATATTCAGGCCTGGACCGAAGCGGCCGGAGCCGTAAGAGCATTATGTAATAACCGTATGGGTATTTTAGGGCATTATTACTGTGGAATGCTGGACGTATATACCGATATAACGAAACAATCGGCCGTGTTCGGAACACATTTTGAAATACTGGAAATGTGCGAGCTTAAGAAATACCGCGATTCTGTCACCTTCGAAGAAGTAGAAGAAAAGATTCGTGAATTTGGAGAAGCTTTTGACATTGTACCCGAGTGTGAACCGGCAGAGATAGAACGGGCGGCACGTACTTCCATAGCCCTCGATAGAATTATAAAACATCATAATCTGTCTTCTATGGCCTACTATTACGAAGGTGAAGGAGGAAACGATTATGAAAATATGGTTACCTCGGTCATTGCAGGTAATACCTTGCTTACCAGTAATAATATACCGGTCGCTGGAGAGTGTGAAGTGAAGAATGCACAAGCAATGAAGATTATGGCAGAGTTAGGAGCCGGAGGATCCTTCTCGGAGTTTTATCTGATGGATTTTGAGGATGATATCGTGATGCTCGGACATGACGGGCCGGCCCACTTCGCTATTGCCCAAGGCCGGGTGAAACTGGTCCCCCTGCCGGTATATCATGGTAAACCCGGGAAAGGATTGTCGATACAAATGTCGGTGAAATACGGACCGGTTACCCTGTTGTCTGTCGTAGAAGGAGCCGACGGTATATCTCTGCTGGTTGCCGAAGGGGAGTCGGTTCCCGGACCTGTATTGCAGATAGGCAATACGAACAGCCGTTATCGTTTTTCTATCGGAGCGAAGAGATTTATGAACGAATGGTCTAAATACGGACCTGCACATCATTGCGCCATAGGGGTAGGACATATTGCCGGTAAAATAGAAAAATTAGCATTTTTGCTTAATATCCCGGTAAATATTGTCTGCTGATTATAACAATGTTTTCCAGTTATAATAAAGTAAAAGATTGCCGACGTCACACCTTTTTGAAAGAATAGCAAAGTAAATAAATAATACCGTGGAGAAAATTACCCGAGAATTGTTTTTCCATCCTTTAATCGGCAGTCTTGTTAAGTAAAAGCAATATTCATAGAATGTATCGGGTAAGAACGGGCTGCCCGGAATAATTTTGTTGTAAACTTCACGGTCGGGGAGACGGACTGAGCCAGTTCGTCTCCCTTCCTTTTTTGAAAGATTTGGGTATATTTATCTTTTTATGGTTAAAAGCTGTTTTAAAAAAGATGAAAAGTGTAAATATCGGGTTTTTGAAAAAAATATATGTTGAATCATAGTACAGAATCAAAATATTGTTCCCTCCTTTGTACCATAAACATTGAGTTTATTTTGTTCTTCTCTTCCTTGTATTTATCTTGACCTGTGAGTCGAGTCTTTTTCAATGTTGGAATGACCTTTAGAAACTTTCTTGTTTTTTATTAGTTATCAGTTTTTTATGAAGTTTTCAAAAGGTATCTGCCGGAAAAACGGCAAATCGAAATCGCAAGAGCTTGAGTTTAATTTACATTTTAGCATATAAATCATACGGACGGTTCCGGTTCTGGAATTGTTTGTCTTATCTTATCATTTATGAAATCGTTTTACATAGGTAATATGGAAATAAAACTGCCCGTTATTCAAGGTGGTATGGGGGTAGGAATATCTTTGTCGGGGCTTGCTTCGGCTGTAGCCAATGAAGGGGGTGTTGGAGTAATTTCATGCGCAGGGCTTGGATTGCTTTATCACAAGTCGCCTTCGGATTATAAAAATAATTGTATATGGGGGTTAAAAGAGGAATTGAGGAAAGCGAAAGAAAAGACCCGGGGAATTATAGGGGTGAATATCATGGTTGCATTGAGCAACTTTTCCGATATGGTGCGTACGGCTATTGCAGCTAAAGCCGACATTATTTTTTCGGGAGCCGGTTTACCTCTTGATCTGCCTTCCTATCTTACACCGGGAAGCAAGACCAAGCTTGTTCCGATCGTTTCTTCGGCCCGGGCAGCTAAATTAATTTGTGAGAAGTGGAAGACCGGATATAATTATTTGCCGGATGCCATTGTCGTAGAAGGACCGAAAGCCGGCGGACATTTAGGTTATAAAAATACCCAGATAGAAGATGAGAATTATTCTTTAGAACATATCGTTCCTGAAATACTGGATGTTACACGACAGTACGAAGCGGAAAAGAAATGTGCGATTCCCGTGATAGCCGCCGGCGGACTCTATACGGGAGAGGATATATATCGTCTTATTTCTATGGGGGCTTCGGGAGTTCAACTGGGTACGCGTTTTGTGACTACGGAAGAGTGTGATGCTTCCGTAGAATTCAAACAAACTTACATTGATGCACATGCTGATGATATAAAGATCATAGCCAGTCCGGTAGGAATGCCCGGAAGAGCTATAGACGGAGAGTTCATACGTAGAGTTGAAGCTGGTACCGAAAGACCGGAAAGATGTTCTTTCCATTGTATAAAAACATGTGATTATACCAAAAGTCCGTATTGTATCATAAAGGCATTGTATAATGCGGCGAAAGGAAATTTTAAAAAAGGATATGCCTTTGCCGGGGCGAATGCCTATTTGTCTCAGAAAATTGTAAGTGTGAAAGAGATGGTATCATCTTTGAAATCTGAGTTTTTCGAGGCTGAAAAAAGTCGGCAGAATATTAATTAAAGATGGCTGCTAAGAGAGCAGTTTTAAACAAATGACATTTGATAAATTAAATATTATCGAGCCTGTATTGAAGGCTTTGAAAGAAAAAGAATATTCGGTTCCTACTCCTATTCAGCAAGAGGCCATTCCGGTGGCTCTTGAGAAGCAGGATTTGCTGGGCCTGGCTCAGACCGGAACTGGGAAAACCGCAGCGTTTGCCATACCTATTATCCAGCATCTATATAACGAAGCTCGTCAGGAAAAGAAAAAAAATAAGGAGATTAAAGCTCTTGTACTTACTCCTACCCGGGAACTGGCTATACAGATTGAAGAAAGTTTTCGGGATTATGCCAAATATACCTCATTACGCCATTGTGTGATATTCGGTGGGGTCAAACAAAAGGCACAAACCGATGAATTACGTAAAGGAGTGGATATACTTATCGCTACGCCGGGACGTTTGCTGGACCTTGTGGCACAGGGATTCGTGAGTTTGGATGCAATCCGCTATTTTGTTTTGGATGAAGCTGACAGAATGCTGGATATGGGATTTATTCATGATATAAAGCGTATCCTGCCGAAATTGCCGGTGAAAAGGCAAACCTTGTTTTTTTCGGCGACGATGCCTCCTGCTATATCTTCTCTATCCCGTTCCATCTTAAAAAATCCCCGGAGGGTCGAAGTTACTCCGGTTTCATCTATTGTGGAGACAATCGAGCAGTATCTTTATTATGTGGAGAAACAAGAGAAAAAAGATTTACTGATTAAGTTACTGGCTGAAAAAGAAGAAGCGTCTTCGGTACTGGTATTTTCCCGTACTAAACATGGTGCGGATAAGATTGCCCGTATATTGTGTAAGGCGGGGATCGGGAGCGAAGCTATACATGGCAATAAATCACAGAATGCCCGTCAAAAGGCTTTGTCCAATTTTAAGTCGCATAAAACACGGGTGCTCATAGCTACCGACATAGCCGCCCGGGGAATCGACGTAAACCAGTTAGAAACGGTAATCAATTACGATCTGCCGGATGTTCCGGAAACTTATGTGCACCGTATAGGCAGAACGGGGCGCGCGGGCAATAGCGGAAAAGCTTATACTTTCTGTTCGCAGGATGAACGGCCGATGTTAAAAGATATACAGAAACTTACAGGAAGAGTTTTAAGGCCGTTAAATGCCGGGATAGGAGAAATGTCCGGTTTGTAATATATCACATACAGAACTTTATAAGAAAGAGGTACGGGATTCCCGTACCTCTTTCTTATTGCAACCGGGTTGTGAATGGAAGAAACTATTTTTGCCCGGTAAAAAGAACAATGCATGAAATGGAATAGATTTATTGCGTCTCAATTTGGGAAACCATCGGGGATATCCGGTATTGTGGCGACTTTCATAATGAATAGAATGAATGGAAAATTATATCGTTTTGTTGAGGACAAACTGAGTTTGAAACCCGGAGAAAAAGTTCTGGATATAGGTTTCGGGAACGGAAGCTTTATCCGTCGGCTGTCCGGCATAGGAAAAGGTAATAAAATTTATGGTATAGATATCTCTGAGGATATGTTAAAAGTAGCAGTAAAGAAGAATAGGAATGCCGTTTTACAGGGAAGAATGGATCTAAAGGTCGGTGATGTTATCTCATTACCATATGAGGATAGTACTTTTGATAAGATATATACGATAAATACCCTTTATTTTTGGAAAGATCCGGTAAAAGGACTGAAAGAGATCGGACGGGTATTGAACCCGGATGGAAAATGTTTTCTGGTCGGTTATGAGAAAGAATGGCTGGATAAGATACCTTGTACCCGGTATGGTTTCAGAAAATATGATTTTCCGGCTATTTTGCGTATGATAGACAAAGCCGGGTTGGTAATAGTAAATACCGAACCTATAGAAGAACGCAAGTCTTACGGTATGACCATTTCCCGGCATCCCTATTCTTTATTTCCCTGAAGTATATAATAGATTATTGTCCTGTAAGTTTCTTGATTATTCTGGCCGGAACTCCGGCAGCCATGCAGTCATCGGGAATATCTTTACTTACGACGGAGCCTGCTCCTATAACGCAGCGGTTGCCTATTGTCACCCCGGGACATATCACCGCACCTCCTCCAATCCAGCAGTCGTCTCCTATACTGATAGGTTCTCCATGTTCTATTCCGGTAGCCCGTAGTTTATAGTCTATAGGATGCATAGGGGCGTATAATTGTACGTTAGGTCCTATAAGGATATTTTTTCCCAGTGTTATTTTTGCCGTATCCAGAATAGTGCAGTTATAATTGATAAAACCGTTTTCTCCACCGTAGATATTAAATCCGAAATCACATAGAAAAGGCGGCTGAATGACCAGTGACGGATGAGCATGAGGAAGTAATTTGTGAAGGAGTTCTTTTCCTTCATCGCATCGTACGAAATACCTGTTGTTATATTGTTCCAGCAGCGTAAGCGCATCCCGGTGCATTTTCGTTAGTTCCGGGTCATACGGACTGTATTCTTCACCGTCCGCCATTTTTTCTTTTTCTGTTTTCATCTTTTTTTATTGTGGCCTCGTAAAGTTAATCATAACTTTATTATTATATATGATTTGTAGCGTGAAGAGTGGTATTTTCTCCGGTTTCGGGCTTGAGACCCCGGAGAAATATTTATCTTTGTTCGTCTTGTTATCGCAAAACGACATAATAAAATAATAACAGATGAAGAATATATGAAGTTTGAATTTGTCGTTTTATTGTCTAAGCTATAGAGTCCTGTAATACTTTATCTTATAATGACTGGATTGAAATGAAAGAAAGCCTGATAGAAAAATATTTGCCGGCAGATTATTCCGACAGATTTACACGCCGGATAAAAACCGGAAAAAAAATAGAACCGGGCGATCTCCTTACAGGTATGTTCGGCATGACTCCCGGATGGGTAAATGTACTTATGAAAATCAGGAATATGATTGTAAAGCCATTCGGCATAAAGAGTGGAAATCTCGGGACGGAATTTTCTAAAACAGTAAACGAGCAGAATGACGATGAAGCTGTTATAGGGATGGATGACAAGCATCTGGAATTTCATGTTTCTGTCGGTGTATTTGCCGTTGAAGAGAATGAACAGGAAATAACCGTAACCACGGTCGTTAAATATCATAATACATTGGGACGGCTTTATTTCTTTATGGTATTTCCTTTTCATAAAATCATAGTTCCGGTCATGACAGACCGCGTAATAGCAAAAATTATTATTAAAAAATGAAAGTACATCATTTGGCTCTGTGGACACATCATCTGGAAGAGATGAAAGATTTTTACTGCACCTGGTTCGGAGGAGAGTGCAGCGAAAAATATGTGAATCCGGTGAAACAATTCGAATCTTATTTTATTCGATTCGTTTCGGGAGCATCCCTCGAAATCATGAGACGTCCTGATATTACTGTCATTGAACCTGGAGAATATAAGGGCTATTGTCATATAGCATTTGATGCAGGTTCCGAAGAAAGGGTAATAGCCTTGACGGAAGCTCTGAGGGATGCCGGCTATACGGTCGCCGGAGAGCCCCGTACGACCGGGGACGGATATTTTGAAAGTGTGATACTGGATATTGACGGAAACCGGATAGAACTGGTAGCCGGGTGATTATTTTCGTTTTTAGCAAGTTTGGAAAAGTTCGTGTAATTGTCATAAGGTATTTTTGTTTCGGAAAACCAAAAGAATCATGCAACAAAGACCAACGACGATAGAAGATTATCACGAAAGGGTGAATAGACTCGTAGAGTACATCAACAATCATCTGGAAGAAAATATCGATCTGGGAGTACTGGCCGTTATGTCCGGGTTCTCACCCTGGCATTTTCACCGGATAACCAAAGCTTTTTTGGGAGAGCCGATAGGTGCTTTTATTGTAAGAATGCGCATGGAGGCTGCAGCTCGTTTATTGCGTTATTCAGTTCTTCCCATAGGGGAAATCGCTTACCGGATAGGATATGACGTACCATCTTCCCTGTCGAAGTCTTTTAAGCGGTTTTATGGTATTTCTCCTAAAGAATATCGTATTAATAAAGACTACACGATTATGAAACCAGTAGAATTAAGGCCCGAATTGGATGTGGAGGCCGAAGTAAAAGAATTACAATCTTTCCGGGTTGTTTATGTTCGTCTTACAGGAGGATATAGCAATAACGATTATTGTGCCGCATGGAACAAATTATACGGTTACATGGCGGCAAACCGTTTGGATATGTCCGATGTGGAACATATATGTGTATATCATAACGATCCTAAGGTTACTCCCGGAGACAAATTACGCACTGATGTTTGCCTTTCAGTACTGCAGGATGTTTCTCCTGTAGGAGAGATAGGAACGAAAGTGATTGAAGGTGGGAAATATGCCGTATTTCGTTATAAAGGATATTATGAGAACCTGAGTTCCGTATATGATACTATTTACGCCTGTTGGTTGCCCGAATTAGGATACTCTCTAAGGAATATCCCCGGTTATGAGAAATATTTGAATCATCCGGGAAATACAAAGCCGGAGGATTTGCTTACCGAAATTTATATACCTGTCGGATAAATGTTATGATAAAAACAGATCGGGGAAAACAAATCGTTTTTCCCGATATTCTTTATTGGAGGCAATAGAACTTTTCTGTCATCCGGTCGTTCTATTTTAATTAAGATATGTATAAAATGAAGATCAAGACAGTACAGCAAATATTACCTCCTCCTCCTTCTCACATGGTGGGCGATGGTTTTAGGGTTCATAATTTCTTTCCTGGCGGATATAATATGGGGCACGACAGAATGAGCCCGTTCATTTTGTTGGACTATAATGCTAAAATGGAATTCTCACCCCGGGATATCCCTCGTGGAGTGGGAGTACATCCTCATCGTGGATTTGAAACGGTAACTTTTGCTTACCACGGTAAAGTAGCGCATCATGACAGCCGGGGGAACCGCGGAGTAATAGGTGAGGGAGATATTCAGTGGATGACGGCGGCGGCAGGAATCCTCCATAAAGAATATCATGAACTGGAATACAGTAAAAGAGGAGGACCGTTCCAAATGGTCCAGTTGTGGATTAATTTGCCGGCGAAGTATAAAATGACTGAGCCCGGCTACCAAGCCATTGTCAATCGTATGATACCCAAATATGAAATACCGGATAACGGAGGCACAGTAGAAGTCGTTGCAGGGGAATATGAAGGGATTAAAGGTATAGCCCGTACATTCAGTCCTATGAATATATATAGTATTCGTATGAATGAAAGTGCATATTTGAATATGTCTTTGCCAACGGATTATAATACCGGAATATTAGTCATAGAAGGAAATGTGCGTGTAAATGAACAGGATGATGCTCCTGCCGACCATTTTATCCTGTTCCGTAATGACGGTGAAGAGTTCGGGCTTTATACCTCATCGGGTTGTGTGCTGTTATTGCTGAGCGGAGAACCCATTCGGGAACCTGTTGTGGCGTATGGACCTTTTGTAATGAATACGAAAGAGGAAATATTACAGGCTTACCAGGATGTAAATACAGGGAAGTTCGGTAAATTGGAAGATTAACCGTTCTTTACAGGTAATCTTTCCCATATCCGGCGGGGGATCAGTTTCCAGAAAAATACGAGCAAGCGGTATCTCCGGTCTATAATGGCAATCCGTTTTTTCCGGTCGAGAGCGTGTACGATATGTTCTGCTACTTTTCTTGGGTTCATTAACATGGGATATTTTCCCCCTTTCAATAAGTCGGTAGCGACAAATCCCGGTCTTATATCGGTAAACGAAATATTTAATTTTTCCATTCGGGATAACTGGGATAAAGCTTCTATGTATGTGTTCTGGAAGCGTTTGGTCGCAGAATAAGCGGCTGCTATACCTAATCCTTTGGTTCCGGCGATGGAACTGATAACGGCGATATGTCCTCTCCCTTTTTGTCTAAAGTATCCGAATGCCGTAGTAATGACCCGGATAAAACCTTCGACATTTGTTTTTGCCGTATTTAATTCGATATCGGGATTTAACATGGGATTTTGACTTCCTATGCCCGAGCATAAAAGCAATATATCCATACCTCCTGTTTTTTCGATCAGATTGTTTATTTTAACCGGAGCATCTTCCTGGGTAATATCTATAGTTTCCGTCTCTACCCGTTCGGGAGAGATCGATTGTAATTCGGTCAGGGCAGTTTCGCGTCTACCTGCTATACCTGTTTTCCAGCCCTGTTTTATATATGCCAGGGCAACTTCTTTACCTATACCCGATGTGGCTCCGATAATGACGATTCTTTTCATATAATTTATTTAAGGTTTTTATCGGTCTGACTTCATCGATTTAATAATAAACTTTTAGCAAAGCCATTGATTACTTATTGGCAAACAAATATTTGTTTGTCGGAGTTATCATAAAACACTTCTTCTTCGAAACTTCCGAATTTATGAATAATTTTAAAACCATTCCATTCCAGATAAGAATCTAATTCTTGAGGAAAGAATAATCTCATATCCAGATTTTGAATCGAATCAAACTCACCATTAATAAAATAATGCCATTCTATGCGGTTTATCTGGGTTTTTCTTTCATATCGCATGATTTGCCTTATCAATATGTCCCTTCCGTCTACGGTTGTATATTCGGCAACTTTTGTTTGTTTTTTTGAATGTTCAACAATATACTGAATATTGGGATTAAAACAATCTAACAGAAATAAACCTCCTGTTTTGAGATGATTTTTAACGGCATTTAATGCCATAAATAAATCTTCATTTTGATATAAATGATGGATTGAATTAAAAGGAATAAAAATAAAGTCATATTTTTTCTGTAAATCCAAAGTTCTGATATCTGCTTCAATAAACTCGACTTTTAGTCCTGCTTCGGATGCTTTTATTTTTGCTTGTTCGAGCATAGAAGAAGTGTGATCTACCCCGCTAATATCATATCCGTCCTTTGCTATCGGAATAGTAAGTCTGCCCGTGCCGCAACAAAGCTCAAGTATACGGGCATCTTTATTTTCCGGCAGCCACCGTTTGTAAAATTCCAAATCATCTATGTGGGTGTTCATTCCATCATAAATATTAGCATCATAAATTAAATCTCCAACTTTATAATTGCTGTTCATTTTGTTTATTTTAAGTAATGACGTAATAATTCGAGAGGAGCATACCAAATCATACGTGGTCCCATATATCGCATTACTTCTTTTATTCGTTTTTTCATCTCTGGTTTGTAGCAATGTACCGGACATTTTTTGCACGAATGTTTTTTCTCTCCGAAAGAACAGTGTTCCAATCGTGAATTTGCATAGCTAAGAAGAGACTCGCACTCCGGACAAAGAGTCTTGTTTCTCTCTTTTTTCCGGCAGTAGAGCCGTATCATCAAGGTTATAATTTCTTTCTCTTTTGCAATGCGTGAACGTGCCATAAGTTCGTTTTCATATTTTATTTCAAAGATAAGGATAAAAAGCGTGAAACAGAATAAGGGGGGAAGATGATATTGTAAATAAGCGTACTTATTGTAAATTGTACGTCAGAATATTATAATCCGTAAAAATGGTCTGTCAATCTGTAATTCGTATAATTGAAACCTTATTGTATAAGTTTACTTTTGTAAAGTAGATAAAAAAGAATGATTATAGAATAACGTATGGAACAAATAAATAAAAATTTAATTATTGTGGTATTGACGATATTCGTCATATATCCGCTTAACGCTCAGAATCAGAAAATGGATAAAAAAACAGAATTTGAACAGATTTTTCCACTTGGCGAAAAGAATGATAGTTTTTCGCAATATTTCATAGGCCGCTCATATCTCGCTCCGGTAAGTAATAACGAGACATTGGGTACGCATATTTTTAATGTTACGTTTGAGCCGGGATGTCGCAACAACTGGCACAGCCATACCGGCGGACAGTTACTTATATGTATTGCCGGCCGGGGATATTATCAGGAGAGAGATAAAACAGCCCGGGAACTACTTCCCGGCGATGTGGTCGAGATAGCTCCGGATGCGGTTCACTGGCATGGAGCGGCTCCGGACAGTTGGTTTTCACATCTGGCAGTAGAATGTAATTCCGCTACGAATAAGAATATATGGTTTGAGCCTGTGAATGATGAACAATATCTTGAAGCAACAGCAAAACCGTAAGTCTTTTTTTTATAAGAGCCAAAAAACTATTTGCAGTATGGCGAATACGTATGCGGCTGAAATTCTTTTTGAAGAGGCAGGAATGGTTGATTATGACAGATTGAGGGGAGCAGGGATGGTTTATTTTAAGACAAGAGAATAGGTCTTTATGTGTGTGAGAAAATATAAGGAAGGTATTGATTTGTAATTACCGGAAATTTTTAATTGGAAAAATATGGAATATATAAAATTGAATAACGGCATTGAAATGCCGGTTTTAGGTTATGGTGTTTACCAGGTAAGCCCTGAAGAATGTGAACGTTGCGTTATGAATGCTATCGGAGCAGGGTATCGCTCTATTGATACGGCACAAGCTTATTACAATGAAGAAGGGGTAGGTAATGCAATGGCTAAATGTGGAATACCTCGTAACGAATTATTTGTCACGACTAAAGTGTGGATATCGAATGCAGGTTATGAGAAAGCAGCGGCTTCTATCGACGAGTCTCTTCGTAAATTGAAAACCGATTATATAGATCTGTTGCTTATTCATCAACCGTTTGGGGATTATTACGGAACATACCGTGCCATGATCGAGGCTAATGAAGCCGGTAAAGTACGGGCTATCGGTGTATCGAATTTTTACCCCGATCGTTTTAAAGACCTGGCTGAATTCGGGCCGGTCGTTCCCGCCGTTAATCAGGTGGAAACACATGTCTTTAATCAACAAGTGAAGGCTCGGGAAATCATGCGTCAATATGGAACTCAAATTATGTCGTGGGCACCGCTTGCAGAGGGCCTTAATAATTTCTTTTCCAACGAGGTATTAAAAAATATAGGAGCTAAATATGGTAAATCTGTAGCTCAAACAGCCTTACGTTTTCTTATCCAGTGCGGAGTGGTAGTTATACCTAAATCTACACATGTAGAACGTATGAAAGAGAATTTCGACGTGTTTGATTTTTTTCTTTCGGAGGAGGATATGGAACGTATTTATGCATTGGATACAGGCAAGACCTTATTCTTTTCACATCAAGACGATTCCACGGTAGATTTTTTTGTAAGTATCGGTAAATAAGATGACAATGAATATAGTGATGGAAAAGGGCCGTTTTACAAGAATGTACCGTGGAAAGTAAAGAAAATTTATCTTTTAGTTATAATATTTCCGGTATACGGTAGTTTGTATTGTTTCTTAAAAAAAATCCATATATTTTGTTTGTTAATTATTTTTATACATAGATGAAGATAAAGAGTGTTGTTTCTCCTTATGAAATAGATTTGTATCTATTACTATTTTTATAGTATGATAAGATAAAATGAACAAAATAGTGTTTCCGATTGTATAAATGTAAGTTATAAAACTAAATTACAATGAATCGGAAATATTATTTAGGAATGGCCATAAGTTTGTGCGCATTTGTACAATCTTTACAGGCAGCTGAAAAGAACGATACGCTATGGACACTGTCGGGATATGCCGGCATTAAGTTGACACAGGTTAGTTTTTCCAATTGGGCGACGGGTGGAGATAATGCCGTAGCGTTTGATATACAGGGAAACTACGAGGCGGATTACAAGAACGAGAAACATTTATGGAAGAATAGGATAGAATTGGCCTATGGGCTTAACCGGAATGGAACGGACGGTACTAAAAAGACCAGCGATAAGATTTATCTGAATACGAATTACGGTTACGAGATATATAAGAATCTTTATCTGAGTGCATTGCTTAATTTTCAGACTCAATTTGCCCGAGGATATGATTATGCAGTAAGCCGGGATATATACATATCGGAATTTATGGCGCCGGCTTATCTTTTAACGGGCGTCGGTCTCACCTGGACTCCGGTTAAATATTTTTCTGCTACTCTTTCTCCGGCTGCCTGGCGTGGAACGTTCGTGCTGAGCGACCGTCTTTCGGAAGAAGGGGCTTTCGGAGTTAAACCGGGTAAGAAATTACTGTCGGAATTTGGTGCGAACCTGAAAATGGAAGCTAAATACGAATTTATGAAAAATATGACAGTTTATTCCCGCCTCGATTTTTATTCGGATTATTTGCGTAAGCCTCAAAATGTGGATGTAAATTGGGAAGTGCAGATAAATATGCAGATAAATAAGTGGTTTGCGACTACTTTGACAACCAATCTTGTATATGACGACGATATAAAGATTATTCAAAAAGACGGAAGCAAGGGACCTCGTGTACAGTTTAAAGAATTGTTGGGAGTAGGGGTACAATTTAATTTCTGATAATAGCAGAGATAATTTATGTAAAGGTGATACTCATATAGTATCGCCTTTGTTGTATGATAAATGAATTGTATGGTCAGAATTCTTTTTTTAACCGTTCCAGTATTTGATATACGGCCGGACATGTTTCTGTATTGAGGATTGCCAGAGAATGTATCTGGTAGAATTTTTTCCGGTCGGTATGAGGATATTCCCGGCATGCTTTAGGACGGTCTTCGTAGATATGGCAATAGTTGTCGTTTCCCAGAAAGGGACATGGCATTTCCTTGAAAACATAGTCGTTGTCTTCATCGATGCGTAAATAAGAATTGACTATCTCATGCGGTTTCATACGTAGCTTTTTCGACATGCGTTCTATGTCTTTATCGGTGATACGCGGTCCCAAAGTACGGCAGCAGTTGGCACATTCGAGACAGTTTATATGGCTGAAAGTCTCTTCGTGAAGATAATGAACAAAATCATCCAGTTCGCGTAACCGGTTTTTCTTGATCAATTTGAAGAAATTCTTATTTTCCGTTCGTGTTCTGCGCGCTTTCTCTCCGAGGTTTTCCAGATTCATATTTAAATGATATGATTCGGATGCAAAGATACGATTAAATAATTCTTATACAATGATGAGTACCTACGTACAGGCGGATAAAGAAAAATAAAAGAAGGAAGAAGAATGGTTTGTGGGAAAATTGTTATACTTGCATAAATAAAAATGCAGGTAAGAGTGTTGTATATGTAAAATTGCCTGAATAAAAGCAAATATAAAGAGAGATTCGTGATATGGAGCAACAAAGTAAAAAAACGGATGGAAGTTTCCTGGAGGAAATGAAAAGGCGTATTAATAATTTTCTTCATGATAAAGAACTAAAGAGAAAACTTTATGTCATTATTTTTGAATCGGATACTCCTAAAGGCAAGTTATTCGACGTCTTTCTTATTGTCTTTATTCTCCTGAGCGTAATGGTGGCGATACTTGAAAGTCTGCAATCGGTATCTTCTTTACATAGAATAGGTTTCAAGATTCTGGAATATATTTTTACAGCCTTTTTTACGTTCGAATATCTTACCCGTATATATTGCTCTCCCAAGCCCCGTAAATATATATTCAGCTTTTTTGGAATTATAGATTTACTGGCGACATTGCCGTTGTATCTGAGCTTTTTCTTTTCCGGAGCACGCTATTTCTTGATATTGAGAGCTTTTCGCCTGATACGTGTATTCAGGATATTCAAATTGTTCAATTTTCTGAAAGAAGGAAATTTGTTGTTACGATCATTAAAAGCCAGCGCCCCTAAGATCTTTGTGTTCTTTTTGTTTATTTTAATATTAGTTACTTCATTGGGTACGCTTATGTATATGATTGAAGGTACTATACCGGGAACTTCCTTTAATAATATTCCCAATAGTATTTACTGGGCTATTGTTACTATGACGACAGTGGGATATGGTGATATAACGCCAGTAACACCTTTGGGCAAGTTGTTGTCGGCCTGTGTTATGCTCATTGGCTATACGATTATTGCGGTTCCTACTGGAATCGTATCGGCTAATATTATGCGGGAACATCATAAACTAATGATGGAAGAATGTCCGCATTGTCATCGTACCGGCAATGACGAAGCTTCTGTTTATTGTAAGTATTGCGGAGGTTTGCTGGAAGAAGAATAGCCGCAATACTTTTATAAAAGTTTTTATAGGACTCATAAAATAATTCCATCCGGCAGGATTCTTTAAAAAAATCATGCCGGATGGAAAGAAGAGGAAGACCAGGTAAATTTATGAGTCTTCCAGTTCATCGTCATCGTACAGGTTGTTTAATTCGAAAGACAAGCTGTCCATTTGCTTGTGCCAGGCTTCCACAATTTCCTGAGGCGTTTCGGGAGAGGCATTATCGAGGCATTCCTGTGTAAGTTCTATTTCTTTTTCGAGTTCCGAACGTCTGCTCATAACATATTATTTATAGGTTTATTTAATGTGAGAACAATATCCGGTTTAAAAAGTTCCGTTTATATTTGTATCTTTATGGAATAAAAACAAGAATAAAGAGACGGATCTCTCTTGAAAAATGAAAGATTTGTAATATGGACTCCCATACTTTAGAACAGCTTTATCAGTGGGCCCGGAAATATAATACATCCGAATTTATCGCGGACGATCCAGTCCAATTTCCTCATCGATATAAAGAGCATGAAGATATAGAGATAAGTGCTTTTCTTACTTCTTGGATTTCATACGGAAATCGCAGAGCCATTATTCGTAAAGGAGAAGAATTGGATGCTATGTTCGACGGCTCCCCCTATAGTTTTATCTGTAACAGGAAGTATAACTTGTATAAAAATGATAAAAGAAGTTTTTACCGCTTTTATAAATATGAAGATTTGTATGGAATATGTGAGCGTCTGGCTGTTTGTTACCAGAATTACGGCACTTTACAAAATGCGGTAAAAGCTTCGTTGTCTTCCGGTGTGATCCGTAAAGTGCAGGATACTTTCTCCGGTGTTACCGGAATACCCGATATAAATGGAAATTCGGCCTGTAAAAGATTATCTATGTTTCTCCGCTGGATGATACGACGGGACGGAAAAGTGGATTTGGGAATATGGAACGGATTCTCCCCCTGTGATTTATTGATCCCGTTAGATACACATGTTCATCAGGTCGCGCTGGAACTGGGGATTACTTCCCGAAGATGTGCCGATATGAAAACGGCAATAGAGATTACCGAATATATGAAAAATGTTTTTCCTGAAGATCCTTGCCTCGGCGATTTTGCTCTGTTCGGGTATGGTATATCCCGTTAAGGATTAGTATTCCGGTTGCATTGCGATGACAGGAGCAGTATATGATTTTATTATATTTTCTCCTTCTGTTTCAACAATAGCTACTTTGCCTCATTTAAAAAGCCTGTCCTTAATGTCCTGATGGATATAATCCAGTATGAGGCAATTCTTCGGGGAGTGTGAGAAATGGCATGATTTCCTTTATCATAGTAAATAATTGGTTCTTATGGTTCTCCTGTTATGTATTTCATAAGTATATATAATTCCCCGGGATCCCCCTCTTTAATCATAAAACTATCAAGGGGTATGAAGCTGCCTTTTGAATATGGAATTAATGCGGGTGAATATCTTTTTAACAACAACTTTATCTTGTAGTTGAACTCTTTTAATTGGGAGCCTGTTTCATCGTTTATATTTTGAAATAAATTAGTTTTTTCCGGAATTCCCCTTTTTTGTGTAGTCGTTTCATTATTTCCCTCCTTGAAGATATAATTTCAGCTTCATAGGTATAAAGGTTTTAGTCACTTTTTCTCGGGATAATTCGCATACCGATATCTTTTTGTTGTTCCGTCAAATTTCCAATATATTTTCAGAAATATCAGGTAATATTATTTTATCCTGGTTATTACGTTTAAAAACGGCTGCTTTTTTGGAATAATTGAGATATAATATAGCTTTGTCCCGTTCGTTATCCGGTGCATATAATACATGAGTTTATTGTCCTTACTAATGGTAAATTCAAAGTGAATATGTTCTTTCATATTCTTGCATGCTAATTATTTTCTGTTTTCTGGTCGATAAATTCATTAAGCAGTTGTTCGAATTCATCGTCTTCTGTCACTGATGTAAGGTGTTCCGTACCTTCATTCATCATTAAATGAGGGATGTTTTCACAGGCTTTCCGGCATTTTTCCAGCAGGCCTATTTCCTCCTCATTAGGTTTGGTTATTTTTTCTATCCATTGTTTGATAATAAGATAACTGTGAGGAAGGTTTTTGTTATCCAGTATTTTTGTATATACGGCTCTGTAGTCTGTGTTCGTTTGACTGTATTCGGCTTTCTCGATACTCAGGTATAGTCCGTACATCTCGGGAATAATAGTTTCGATGGATA
The DNA here is from genome assembly GCF_025567045.1 of Barnesiella propionica. Taxonomy (NCBI): domain Bacteria; kingdom Pseudomonadati; phylum Bacteroidota; class Bacteroidia; order Bacteroidales; family Barnesiellaceae; genus Barnesiella; species Barnesiella propionica. The sequence goes on from NZ_JAOQJK010000002.1 coordinate 76,013, forward strand.
TGTTAATTTCGACAATATTTATGAGTGCCATTTGCAGCTCTTCATCTGTTTCTTTTTCTGCTATGTCCAGTATTTGTTCGTGGTCGTAAAAATAAGTGTTATAAAGCTTATACCGGAAATATCGTTTCAGGAAGAACCAGCTGTTGATAATGTCAAGTCTTATTTTTTTACCGATATCCAATGTATAGATAGGAAATAGTTGATCTATCTCTACAATGTTGAAATCGAAAGGTTTGACATTTATATTTTGAGCGATATTTTTTATCGTGTTTTCGAGGCTTACCCAGGCATTATACATGTCCAGTACATAAGCGGGAATGATCATCTGCTCAGTTTCGTTATCTTCGTTTTCTCCGGTTGATACGCTTGTTTGACTGCATTCTTTATATGAGATTAACGGAGCATAAAATTCTTTGAGTTTGTTTTCGATAATTTCGGCTGAATCTCTTTCATCACCATAATCCAGAGGGAAAATTTTTTCATAGATATCTTCATTATCATCGTTAGATGCCAGAAAAACATCTTCTTCTTTGCGAGTAGTCTCGTTCAGTTTTTGTCTGTTTTTAAAAATAGAATGAAGTTGTTGCTTTGCTTCTATATATCCGTTCTCAATGGCATCTTTCAGGTAAGGTTCCGCTTCATCATAGTTCTCTTTTTCATATAAATAAACTCCCGACTTGTATTGTCCTTCGCCGCTGCCGTTTTTGGCTGCCAGCTTATACCATTCGAAAGCTTTATCTTGATTCCGGCAAATGATACCCGGAATACCTTTTTCATATAAACCCGCCAGTTCCAGTTGTGCTTTCAGGTCGTTGGCTTCGGCTGCTTTCTTATACCATAGAATGCCTTTGGATTCATTCAGAATTTTTTGTTTTTCCGAAGACGCGCCTACTCCATCCAAATACATTCTTCCCAATCTTCGTTGTGCATCTACATCTCCGTTTTCTGCTATCACCTTTACCCAATGTAATAGTTCAGTATCATCTTTTTCTACCAATTTACCTTCACTATAAAGTTCGCTCATTTTTTTTTGTGCTTCCGAAAGTTTTTGTTCTGCGGCCATACGGTACCATTGAACAGCTTCTTTGGGATCGTGTCCTTCGGGAGCTATCCCGTCTTCGCACATGGAACCTAATTGATACATGGCATATATGTTTTTATGTTTTGCGGCTTTCATAAACCATTCCCACGCCAATGTCGTATTTTCTTCACAGCCTATACCGTTCTGGTAAAAATATCCAAGTTGGCATTCGGAATCTGGATCTTTCAGTATGGCAGCCTTGTAAGCCCAGGCAAAAGCGATATCCGGTTCGTTATTTTGCCAGTAATAACATGAAATTCTATATTTTGCCGAAAGCTCTCCTTTTTCGGCTGCAAGCTCCAGGCATTCGAGAGCTTTGGCACGGTCTATATTGATATCGAACCAACCGAATTCGTATAGATTTCCCAGATAGGCAAGATACCATAATTCTCCGGCATCTATCGCTTTATGGATATATTCCAGTCCTTTCTCTTTTTCGTTTTCGTTCAGGTATAAAATACCTAAGTTTCCCCAGCATACGCCGTCGTTTAATTGAGTACCTCGTTGATACCATTCTATTGCCTTATTGATGTCTTTACGGACACCTTTTCCACGTTCGTACATAATCGCCATATTCACCATGGCGAACGAATCTCCTTTTTCCGCAGCTTTCAGGTACCAGTCCAGAGCCAGTTTATAGTTAGTTTCAACACCTTCTCCTCGTTCGTAATGCCTTCCTACCAGGAATTCTGCATATTTTAGCTGTTGTTCGGCTGCTCTCATTGCCCATTTGAAAGATTCGCTGGAATTGCTTTCCTTATCTTCAAAATCCTGTTGATACATTTTCGCTATAATGAACTGTGCGTATGCCTTGCCTTTTTCCGCTTCGGGAAGAAACTGGGAGTAGGTCGTTTCGGTGAACTCCGTGCATCGTAGTTTATCACGAAATATCTGGCATAACAATTCCTGGGCTTCTTCATTGTCGTTTATAGCCGGTGTGATTAGCATTTCTACTGCTCTTTCATACTCTTGATTCTCTATAAGTTCGCGTCCGTCCGAGCATAAGGTTTCAGCTTTATTGATGCTATGAGGGATTGTTTCATCAGGAGATTTTATCTTTGGCTGTAATCCTTTATCCTTCAGAAAATCAGTTATCTGGTCACATATCTCTGAAATGGCATTTTGATTGAAATTATCTATTTCGAGATAATTGTTCTTGGATAGGCGGTATATCAAAGTTCCGGAAGGTTCGAATCTTCCTATTTTAAGAGCTACGATCGGTTTCTTTAGATTAAAAGCTATAGATATTTCTGAAGTGGCATGTTCCGATATATTGGAGTTTTCACTCCATATAAAAAGCATGATTTTACATTCTTTTATCGCTTCTGCTATTTCTTCAGCATAATCTTTGCCTAATTTTATATTTCGTTTGTCTATAAACGAATTGATCTTGCGGTTGGCGAGTTCTGCTTCGAGAAATTTCAGTATGTGAGTATCTTTTCTGGAATAACTTACAAATACGTCTTTTTTCATGGTATCCTATTCTAAGGTTGTAATAATATAAGTTTTTCTATTTTGCTAAGATACGGTCTTAAAATTATATATACAATCTTCTATATTTATTTGTCGGATTTTTTTGAAATAAGACTTTTTTATATCGTTCAATATAAGAATTATGCCTGTTGAAAAATAAAAATGGGAATCTTTAGAAAATGATTCTCCCGGTCATGTTGTATTGGTGTTTTGTCATAATCGGGAAAAATTGTGGTATTGAATTGTCTTTATCGAAATAATATTTTTAATAGTTGTTTTTATAATTCGGAATACCCATTAATATTTTGGCTTTATCTTTATTGGAAGAAAAAGTTAAAGACTCTGTAATTATCTCATAATTTTGTTTATCCACCAAACGTGATGCAAGTATATTGAGTACCTTCAATTTATCGTTATCAAAAGTATATAAGGACATGAGTTGCAGTTCTTGTTTACAGGTGAAATAATTATTCATGGCTTCTATATTCAATAGTTCCAGTTGGTCGTCTTTGAATGGCTTTTTCTTTAAGTTGTTATATAATTTCTGAAAATCTTCATTGTATATACTTCTGCCGTTCGGTCTGTGATTAGGTTGCTGAATGATCGGCGGAATGAATTCGGCTTCGTTAGTAGGTGCTAAGATTACAGGAGGATGAACTACCGTTTCACCTTTGAAAGAATTCATATTTACTACCTGATCGTTTATAATATTAATTATGATGACGGTCGTTTCATCACTCAGAGGATTTTTCTGATATTCCCATTCTTCCGACACTTCGTTGAACCGGCGGTATTTCGGCTCTCCCAACAGGCTTTTAATTTCTTTTTGCGTCATGCCCTTTTGTACTTTCATTAAAATATTGCTGCCGGACATATAACTTTTACAACTGCTGGTAAATACGATAAGTATTAATGTGACGAATAACAGTTTTTTCTATTTTCATACTTTAGTTTATTTCGTTCAAAGATAAAATATCCGGATTTATATTACTTCGTTTTTAGATTTATTTAATAAGATATTTATTTTCACTACTCCGAGAGATATAATCATTAAATTGGCAAGCCGTTGGAAATATATAAGTTGTTGATTCTAATATTATTATTTCTTTATATTCCCGTTTTTGGGAAATATAAAAGAGTATTTTATCCAAGATGATTTTTTGAAATTGATGATGTAGCATATTATGCTGGTTGATTTTCAATGGTTTATGGTTTAAAAGATAGAAGCCTCGAAAATTTACTTGTTTTTTTGCCGAAAATCGAAGATTTAACACTTTTAACCTTGATTTGTCTTCACGCGAAGGGAAAAAGAGGAAAATGGCTCTCTTTTGCTCCGAAACCTCCGGTTCGCAAAGATAAGGCATATCGGTGATTATTTCGCCGATTGGGGCTGCAAAATCGTAGATGAGTTAACAGATATTTTAGTTGATGGATGCAGCCAAAAGAGAAAGTCAGCAAGCATAGTTCGGCTTTGGCGCAGCCATCTCTTTTCTTCCCTTTTTAGCTTTACTTTAATGCACGCATATATGAATACGGAGATAAAGTAAAGCTGTTTTTCATTTGAGGTGCAAATAAATTCTCAATTTGGCGGTATGTTCAAGAATAAATTTTATCTTTATATTAAATAATATTTTATTTGTTGGTTGGTAAATATGTGAACTATGAATAATATAGTAGCTTTTAATTTTTCTAATCCCAATGATGTTGCTTTACAGATTGCAGCGAGGGTCAATGCTCGGAGACTTGAACTGGATTTAACCCAAGAGGGATTGGCAGCAAGAGCCGGGATCGAGTTTGCCTCTTATCGTAGATTTGAGCAGACGGGAGAGATTTCATTGAGAGGATTGCTCCAGATTGGATTTGCCTTGAATACGCTATCTGAGTTTGATGCTCTTTTTATGCAGAAACAGTATCAATCGATTGATACTGTGTTGAATGAGCAGAGTGTTATACGTAAACGAGGCGAGAAAAATGAATAGCTTTATAAGGAAGATAAAAGTTAAAAATACGGAGATTTCTAGTTTCAAAGAGTGGGAACATGCGTTTCATGATTCTATACATTGGAAAGAGGGACGAAGTGCCTATTCATTAGCTGATTTCGTGATTAATAGGAATGGGATTGAAAGGATAACTGAAATATTAGGTCGTTGTGGTTTCATTGGTTTACAACTTTTATCTTGCGATGTAGAAACATCTGTTAAATTTGATGATTATAATAGGCCCAGTCAGAGAGACATGATCTTAACTGGAGAATTGAAAAATTCGGATAGGGTCTTTATAACTGTAGAAGCAAAAGTGGATGAAAGTTTTGGTAAAACAATAGGTAATAGTATTATTTCTCAAAGTTCTCACAGAGCGAAAGAATTACTTAAGAAATTCATACCGTATTATAAAGATCAGGATAAAAAACTGCGATATCAATTGTTCCATGCAACAGCTGCAACAATAGAAAAAGGAGATTATGGGCAAGATTTTCAAATATCGATTATGCTTGTTTTAGTGTTTAAAACAAAAGGATATGGGAATGGTGTGGACTATAATGAAGAAAAAAGCCAAAAAAACTTCTCAGATTTTAAGGATTACATGCAAGCAATAGGAGCTAAAAAAATTATTGATATAGAACCTTATGTTTGGAGCCTCAATTATAATGGTAAAGAGGTTGTTTTCATATATTCACAAATTGAACATAAAAATCTTCAAATCAAAGAATGAAAATATATTTGCGTATAAGAAGTGATTTATAGTGGAATAATGTATTGAACGAGCAAAATGTTACCCGTAAAAGAGGATAGAAAAAATGAATAGCATAAAACAGATAGAGGTCATTTATGATAATCGGCAGGTTGGCCGCTTGGCTCTGACCAAAGAGGGCTTGTGCGCATTTGAGTATTCGGTAGAGTGGCTCAATGCATGATTTTCCATATCTCCGTTTGAACTGCCATTACGCAGTGGGGGCGTAAAACCTCGTCCGTTTGAAGGTGGTTTCGGTGTTTTTGATGACTGCTTGCCTGATGGGTGGGGATTGCTAATGATAGATACTTGCAACAGAACGGAATCAAGCCATGTGTATTGTCATTACTTGACCGCTTTGTATTGGTCGGTTCGACAGGACGTGGAGCATTGGAGTTCCGTCCTGACAAAAGTGTCGTGTCGAAGCAAGAGTATGCGGATTTCGAGAAACAGGCTTTGGAAGCTGAGCAGATTCTTGATAATGAAGATTACACAGTGGAGGGGATTAAGGAGTTTCAATATAGAGGCGGTACTCCCGGTGGTGCCAGACCGAAAATTTTCACTCGTTATGAAGGGAAAGAGTGGCTGGTGAAGTTTTGTTCAAAGAGAGATTCCAAACGCATCGGTGTCGATGAATACCGTTATTCGCTTCTCGTAAAGAAGAGTGGAATAGAGATACCTGGCGGCTATTTGAGGACAAATACTTTGGTGTAGAGCGTTTTGACCGTACACCGAATGGTAAATTGCACGTGGTAAGTATTGCTGGATTGATTGGTGCTGACTATCGGATACCGAGTATAGACTACACGCATATCTTTCAGGTGGCGCAGCCTTGATACATAGTGTTGTAGAATTGTGGAAAGTTTATCGTCTGATGGTATTCAATTATCTGATAGATAACAAAGACGACCACGCCAAGAATTTTGCCTTTATCTATCGTGCTGGAGACTGGCATTTCGTACCGGCATACGACCTTTTGCCAAGTGATGGGATAAACGAGTTTCGCACAACGTCAATTAATGATAGCATCGAACCTGTGAAAGAAGATCTTTTGAGTGTTGCTGTAAAGGCTGGTTTGGATAAGAAAGAGATTGTAGAAGTGTTTGAAAAAATAGAAAAATGTGTAAGAAGGTTTTTGTCTCACCTAAACCAAAGTGAATGTTTTTCAAAGGAATGTTGAATACGATGAGGAAATATTACAAATACAGAGGAGGAATAGGCGTTTTTGATAAGAATGGTAATTCGATATTTGAGAGAGATATAAACACTCTTGCAAATAATCAAATCTTTCTTCCCACAAAAAGAGAATTAAATGATCCAACGGAAGGCTTTTGTAATGACGATGTGATTAGAACTTTATTTGAAGAACTAAAAGATTTTTCAATAGAAGTAAAAAGACAATATGAAGGATTGCTTGAAAAGTTTGCAAAAGTAGGGATTTATTCGTGTAGTAACAATGTGACCAATGAATTGTTATGAGCTTATTATGGTGGTGGACATTCTGGTTTTGCTATAGAATATGACATTGATAGGCTCAAAGAATCGTTAAATTATAATCAATATTTTCAATCTATTTTTGATTTTGACGTTAAGTATTCTCGAACCATTCCTATTGCAGATTTAACGGTACTTCATGGGAAAGACATTATTCGAATCCTGAAGACATTCTTAGGAACAAAATCATATTCATGGAAGCATGAAGAGGAACATCGTTTGATTGTTGAAGGGAGTGGATTGTTTGATATTGATTACAGAGCAATAACAGGGATTTATTTTGGATATAGAATGCATGAAGGAGAAGTAGATTATATAATGAATACTTTGCAAAGCAGAGGATTGTCATATTATAAAATGGAACTAATAGATAAAACTTACGAGTTTATACCCATGCCAGTTGAAGATAAATATGTTAATGCAACTAAATATGTCGCTAATTGTATTGACTATGATGTGGATAAATTACTTCTTAATAGTTGTGTTAGCGAAGAGGATATTCTATTGTATAGAGATAAATTTATTGAGGCATTGGAAAGTATAAAAAATGAGCCATTCATAAAAGATGTTTATATAGCAACAAAAAGTTCTGATTCTGTAGAACCGTTATTTAAAATCTTTGCTAATACTAAATCCGGGATGCCTCCGATTAGAGAATTTAATTTTAAACTCAACGATAAAGGAGAACTTTATAGAATAAAATAATGTGTTATGGAAGATAAAGAGTTGACTCTACAAGAAAGGATAGAACAAGAAGCTAAAGATACCTTAAATAGAACAATGTGGGAAGGTTATGCAAACGATATTCTTACAGGACTTCAAAAAAATCCAGGTATACAACCAGATCGTCCAATATGGGAACTTGTACAAAATGCTCGTGATGTTTCACTTGAAGGAGAAAAGTCTAAAATTGTGTTTGTGCGTAAGCAAGATAGTTTTATATTTAAGCATAATGGACAGCCATTTACTCGCAGAACATTGCAATCGCTTATCTTGCAAACAAGTTCGAAAGTTAGGCAAGATATTATTCAGGTTGGACAGTATGGAACAGGTTTTCTGACTACCCATAAGTTTGGTTTGAATTTTCGCTTAACAGGTTCGTTGTCTTTACTTGATGGATTGAAGTTCCACGATTTCTATGGCGGAGATTTTATGATTAAACGTTCTGCCCAAGACAGAGTAATGCTTAGCAAAGATCTTGGCGACATTATTTCTAAAACTCAACAATGGGGCATAGATTTAAGTTCTTTGTTAGATGTACCTATGAAAGAAACAACATTTGAATATCTGCACAATGTTGATGCAGAACGTGAAAATGCTAAAGTTGCTATTGAGGATGCGTCAAAACTAGTTCCATTTGTGCTGGCTTTAAACAAGCACATAGAATCAATCAGTTTTAGGGATGAGGTAGAAAACTCTATTGAAAGTTTTATTTTTCAGAAAGAAGAAGTATTTGATAGTTTTGAAGATCTATGGGTATATGAAACCACTATCCTTCATTCAAAAAATGGACAACAGAGTGAGATGATAAATTTGTTTCTACTAAAAAGTAAAACTTCATTAGAAGAGAAAACAGGGGAAAGTAAATTTACTGTTATTTTACCTTTAGAGAAAACAAAGTATGGATTAAAGGTATTCAGTTTTGATACTGATATCCCTCGTCTTTACCTCTATTTGCCTCTTCTAGGATCAAAACAATGGGGTTCTAATTTCTTATTTCATAGTCCTTCATTTACATGTGATCAAGATTCTAGGGATTCGCTTATGTTGCGGTCAAATCCTCAATCAGAGGTGCAACATGATCAAAAGAATAAAGCTATAATTAAGGAGGCGGGAGAAGCTCTTAGGAAATATTTAACACACAAATATTATTCTATAAAGGATGCAAGATTGTTATGTCCTATTAATTTTATGATGGGAAAAGGAACGGATGAGGTTGGCCGATATTACCGTGACTTACAAAAAGAATGGGTTTCTTTTTTCGAGAGTTTAGATCTTGTTGAGACAAAAGATCACAAGACATGTTCGGTTCAGTCTATTCGTGTACTTAACAATGAACTTAGTTCTGCATGTGAGCAGGATGCAGCTTTATTAGATGCTGTCTACGAATTGCTATCCAAGACAACTCATAATTTAGTTTTACCCAAGAAGGAAGAAATGTTGTTTTGGAGTAAAGTGACAAATGAATGGTATGAAAGTGATGAATCCCCAAACAAACATGTAGTATCTATGGACAGTATTGTATCTATGATACAAATAACTGTCATTACTGAAACGGATTTGGATTGGTTGCATAAACTCTGTGATTTTTTCAAGTATAATAATCATGCAGATTATTTAAATAAGCCAATAATCCCGAATGAGGAATACACCTTATGCACTCAAAAAGATTTGGTGAAACCTGCTAACTTTGGAAATCAGTTAAGGACTATTCTTAAAATTTTGACACCAGAATCTATAAAAAAATTCGTTCATTATCGCTTTGTTGATATTGTAAAAGAATCTTCTATCGACTTTGGATATATAGAGGTAAATACTACTTTAAGTAGTTATTTCGAGCATCTATCTCCTTCTTACGATGTGCTGAAGAATTCTATAATCGCAGGTAGTAGAGTAAATATTTATCAGTATACCGAAAAGCGAATTCCGCAGAATGAGGTTCATGCAATTTTGGACTTGTATAAAATGCTGGTAGCAAACAGCATTGGTGGGTTTCCTGAAAGATGTTTTAATCTACTTTCTGAGTATTATGACTATCATTCAGAAATAACAGAAATCGCCACTAAGGATGTTCTTGATGTGCGAAAATGTTATAATACCTTATTACATGATGCTTTGCTGGGATTTACATTACAGGAAGATAAAAACAGTATGGCAAATTGGACCTTAAGAATGGTAAAGGAATTGTTTGATTTTAAGGATAGTCAAATTTTTCTTAGAAATTATCAAGTATATCCTGATCAAATTGGGACCTTTAAGTATGCTTCTCAATTAAAAAAAGAGGAAAGAGGTATGCCTCCACGGATTAAAGAACTATATAACGAGATTTGCAAAAATGGAGACGATAAAATTGAAAATGAATTGGTAGATAATGCTTTTGCACCTTATTTTGTTGAATTAAACGAATTGAAATCGCAAGAATTGGCTGATGAAATCCAGAAGCCATTTAAGGGAGATGATGGCAAAAGAACCATAGCGAAAGATAAGAATCAAAAGCAATATTTGGAAATTATTGAGCATTTTAATGATAAAGAGGATGGACCTGTTTGGAAAGGATTGTTTTCCATTATAAACAATATACGTCCATACTTAATGCTCTCGGTTATTGATAGCCCACAGAAACAAGAGAGTATCTTTACAATTATGAAAGTAGAAGATGAGATAAAATTACAAAAGATTGCAGAACTTGCTAAAGATCCGAATTTTGATCTTATAGTCACATTGGGCAAGGAAGCTCTTGATAAGGAAGAACGCGAAAAGAATGATTTTGAATTTAAAAAAGAACTTGGTTTTATTGTGGAAAAAATTTTGCAGGAAGAATTTAAAGGCATTCTAGGAGAAAATAAGTTGACGGCACCCTTAGTTGATAATAAACAAGGGGGGCAGGATTTAATGTTATATATCAACGATGTTCCTGTCTATTACATAGAGGTTAAGTCGAGATGGTCTTCTGATAAGTCTGTTTTGATGAGTACCCTACAGCACAGAACCTCTTATCAAGAAAAAGAACACTATGCTCTTTGTGCTGCTGATATGACATCGTTTATTGAGCAGGCTAGGAAACATGAATATCCTCCTTTCAAACAAATTGAAAGTCATCTAACTTTTGTTCCAAATATTGGAAAACTAAATGACCGATTGAAGGATGCAACATTAGAGGAAGATAAGCAAGTGCATATTGCTGGAGGTTATCAAGTGCTTGTTTCCCAAACAGTAATAGGTGATAATGGTATTTCGTTTAGAGACTTTATGGAATTGCTAAAGAGTAAGATTAACGAGACCTTAAGGTAACAATTTTCAAAATTGGAACGATTGCTTATATCATAAAACTGTAATATGTTTGGCTAGAAAATTGGTATATTGGTAGTTTGGATGTGCATGACAATTGTGTGATGCGGCTGCATTTTAACCTATGACATATCATTAAATAAATAAAAAGCATTAATTTTGCATATTATATGATATGTTGGACATAGCAAAGTCATTGACGCAGTCGCTTTGCACCTTAAATAGATAAAATAATGACAAAGAATACAATGGGGACTAAGTTGCCCCGAAAATTAGAGCAGAAAATGTCGGTTGTGGGAGAGCAGATTAAATTGGCTCGCTTACGCAGAAATCTGAGTGTGGCTCAGATTGCAGAACGTGCAACTTGCTCTCCGTTGACTGTTTCCCGAATAGAGAAAGGCGTACCAACAGTAGCAATCGGAATCTACTTGCGAGTGTTGTATGCTTTGCAACTTGACGCTGATATTCTGTGGCTGGCAAAGGAAGACAAGTTGGGAAAAGCTTTGCAGGATTTGAGTTTGAAGACAAGGGGACGTGCCTCAAAAAAGGAATAAACGATGAAAACACTATATGTATATGCCGATTTTGACTGGTTCAAGGAAACAGAACTCGTTGGTGAGTTAGGCTATGAATCTCTTCGTGGCTCGGACAGCTATTGTTTTACTTTCAATGATGAATGGTTGAAAAAACACGGAGATTTGTTTCTGAGCGATGACCTGAATAATTATCCGGGACAACAATATACGCAACCGGAGAAAGATATATTCGGATGTTTTGCCTGATCGTTGGGGGCGAGCACTGTTGCTGCGACGTGAGCAGATTGCAGCGATGGAAGAGAAGCGACCGGTACGGAGACTTTCTTCTTTCGACTTTTTGATCGGTATCGATGACTTTTCCCGGATGGGTGCTTTCCGTTTCAAGGAATCAAAAGACGGAGGATTTATAAATGTAAGTGAGTCGTTGAAAATCCTAACTCTGACGGATATTAGAGAATTGATTGCAGCCAGTACGGAAATTGAGAAAAGCGAAGAGGGGAATGTCCTTCCTGATAGGAAATGGGTTGCCCAACTTGTACAGCCGGGCTCTTCATTGGGTGGTGCAAGACCTAAAGCCAGTGTGATAGACACGGATAAAACGCTTTATATCGCCAAGTTTCCTTCTCGCAAGGATGATTATGATGCCGGACTTTGGGAGCATTTCAGCCACCTTCTTGCCGTGAAAGCCGGTATAAATGTAGCGAAAACCAAAGTGCTGGCTACCGGAGAGAAATATCACACGTTGCTTTCTCAACGCTTTGACAGAACCCAAGAAGGTAAACGGATTCACTTTGCTTCTGCCATGACCTTATTGGGGCTCAATGACGGCGACAACGCAACTACGGGACACGGTTATCTGGATATAGTCGATTTCATAATCCAGGACTGTACGAATGTGGAAGAGAATCTGCAGGAACTCTATCACCGTGCAGCTTTCAATATCTGCATTGGCAATAGCGATGACTATTTCCGCAATCATGGTTTTCTTTTGACTGCAAAAGGTTGGACGCTTTCTCCTGCATACGATATGAACCCCACTCTGAATGAATATCAAAGTCTGCTTATCTCATCAACTTCCAACAAGGCAGACCTTGGTATTTTGCTTGATGCTTGTGACGACTACATGCTTAACCGTAAAACGGCTGAAAAGATTATTTCAGAAGTAGTTGAAGCAGTGAAAGGATGGCGAGAATTGACAACGTGGTTAGGCATTTCCAAAAGAGAGATGGATGTGTTTGGTGGGGTGTTGAATAAAAAGTATAAGATAGGGCACAAATTAGCATTTGGAACATAGACGCGACGTAAATCAACCAGTCATCATCTATTATTAGACGAAAAACGCAAATAATTATCGAAATAGACCTAAAGATTGTGGTGTGTGAAAATAATTTAGTAAATTTGAAAACGACAAACATCAAATTGGATATATATGGTGACGAACAAAGATATTAATCGTATAAAAGTAGTACTTGCAGAAAAGAAATTAACCAATAAATGGCTGGCGGAGCAGTTAGGTAAAGACCAAGCGACAGTGTCGAAATGGTGCACTAATAATGCCCAACCATCATTGGAAATGCTATTAAAGATAGCCGGGGTACTTCAAGTTGATGTAAGAGAATTGCTAAGGCCTACTGAGAATGATGCTACATATATCAGAGTGCCTAAAGAATTTACAAAAAAGTAATATCTAATAAAAACGAGGATGGAACAACCCAAGTTAATAAACAACATAAGTGAGCGTGTAGTGGATGACCTCAAACAACGGTTATCCAAAAGTTCTTGTGTGTCTATTGCAGCGGCATCATTCTCTATCTATGCTTACGAAGCATTGAAAGAAGAATTGGAGCAAGTGGAACAATTGCGTTTCATTTTCACGTCTCCTACTTTTATCAAAGATAAATCAAAGAAAGAGAAACGAGAGTTTTTCATCCCTAAACTTAACCGGGAACGCAATTTGTATGGTACAGACTTTGAAATTCGCCTTCGTAACCAATTATCACAAAAAGCGATTGCCAAAGAATGTGCGGACTGGATTCGTAGAAAAGTGCAATTTCGTTCCAATGCTTCGCAAGAACAAATGGGTGGATTTATGCACGTTAATAACGAGCCCCAACAGGTTTATCTCCCATTTAATGAGTTTACCACCACACAGTTGGGCTGTGAACGAGGTGCCAATGTGTATAATGTGGTAAATGTATTGCCTTCACCGACTGCAAGCGCATATTTGGAAATTTTCAATGAGCAATGGAGTAACGATGCGAAATTTGAGGATGTAACGAAACGTATCTTGGAGTATATAGATACAGTTTATCAAGAAAATGCACCGGAATATATCTACTTTATTGCTCTTTATAATATCTTCAATGAGTTTTTGGAGGACATCAGTGAAGATGTGTTACCCAATGAACGCACGGGGTTCAAAACGAGTATTATTTGGAACAAACTCTATAATTTCCAACGTGATGCTGCGCTGGCTATCATTAACAAATTGGAAAAATACAATGGCTGTATTCTTGCCGATTCTGTAGGCTTGGGCAAAACCTTTACGGCATTGGCGGTAATCAAGTATTACGAAAATCGTAATAAGTCGGTGCTTGTGCTTTGCCCGAAAAAGTTGAATGACAATTGGCAGACTTTCCGTGCCAATTACAAGAACAACCCCGTAGCTGCCGATCGACTAAGGTATGACATCCTCTTCCATTCCGACCTTTCACGTGACCGTGGTTTGAGCAATGGTCTCGACTTGGAACATATGAATTGGGGTAACTATGACTTGATTGTAATTGACGAAAGTCATAATTTTCGCAATGGTGGTAATGTGGACGAAGAGGATGAAGTTGATTTTGATACATTCATAGAAACAGACCGTCACAAGGAGAACCGTTATCAGCGGTTGATGCGATGTGTCATCCGTCAGGGTGTAAAGACGAAAGTACTCATGTTGTCAGCAACTCCTGTCAACAACCGATTCGGTGATTTGAAGAACCAGTTACAACTGGCATACGAGGGGCGTGTGGAGAATATCAACGAAGCCCTCGAACTTGACCGTAACATTGACGACATATTCAAGTCTGCTCAGACTGCCTATAACCGTTGGGCTAAGCTAGAACCAAACGAACGGACTACGGAACGATTGTTGTCAGGTCTTCAATTTGACTTTTTTCAGATACTCGATGCTGTGACTATCGCACGTAGTCGTAGCCATATCATCAAGTATTACGACACGAAAGCTATTGGCGAGTTCCCTAAGCGGCTTACACCCTTATCCCGCCGTCCGCACTTGACGGACTTAGGAGATGCTATCAATTTTAAGGATATTGCCGAACAACTCAATGCCCTGAATCTTTCCATATACACCCCTTCACTCTATCTCTTCGATTGTGCCCGTAGTGGTTACAGCATTGACTACGATGGTGAAGGGCTGTCTATTGACGGTCGTGAGAAAGGCTTGCGCAAACTCATGGCCACCAACCTATTGAAACGCCTGGAGAGTTCGGTCAATTCTTTTCGACTGACTCTTAATCGTATTCATGAGTACATCTGGCAGACAATGGAGTTGATTGACGCATACGACAAGAAACATTCCGGTGCAACCATTGATGTATCTTCTTTCACTGATGATATGGATTCATCCGAAGGTGACACCGATCCGTTTGCCACTAAGAAGTCGAAGATTTCATTGGCTGACATGGACTATGTAAGTTGGCGACGTGACCTCGAAGCCGATTTTGAACGGTTAGACCAGCTCTTGCTGATGCTGAAGGATATTACGCCCGAGCATGATAGTAAGTTACAGATGCTTATTGAGGATTTGAAACATAAGTTCAGCAACCCGATAAACGGAGAAAACAAGAAAGTGCTTATATTTACGGCATTTGCCGACACAGCCAATTATCTCTATGAGCAGTTATCCACGAAGATAAAGGCAACTTGCGGACTTGATACGGCACTTATCACCGGATCTACCGATGGCAGATGCACGTTGCCGAAGTTCCCCATTTCGTTCAATAATGTACTGACCTATTTTTCACCATTCTCAAAAGACCGTGCAGCCCTCTTTCCCAATGCTACGGGTGAGATTGATGTACTAATTGCTACTGATTGTATCAGTGAGGGTCAAAACTTACAAGATTGTGACTATCTTATCAATTACGACATCCATTGGAATCCTGTGCGCATCATCCAGCGTTTCGGGCGTATCGACCGTATCGGTAGTCGGAACAAGCAAATTCAGCTCGTCAACTACTGGCCGGATATGGAACTTGACGACTATATTCAACTCAAAGGACGTGTAGAAAGCCGAATGAAAGCCACCATCCTTACCGCAGCAGGTACCGGCAATCCGCTTTCCATGGGTGAAGAAGCTGATTTGGAATATCGTCTTGGGCAACTAAAGAAATTGCAGAACGAAGTGGTTGACATCGAGGATATGGACACCGGCATCAACATCATGGATTTGGGATTGAACGAGTTTCGGCTTGACCTCTTGCAATATGTCAAGGAGCATCCTGATATTGAACATGCACCTTTCGGATTGAATGCGGTGGTAGCCAGTTCTGAATTGGCGAAGCCGGGTGTGATGTTTATACTGAAGAACCGTAACAATGCCGTCAATATCGACCGCAAGAATCAATTGCATCCGTTCTACATGGTCTATTTGTCTGACGATGGAGAGGTAATTTATGACCATCTGCATCCCAAGCAACTGCTCGATACCATGCGTGCGCTTTGCAAGAATCAAAAGGACTATGACCATGCACTCTGTTCTTTGGTCAACCGTGAAACACAAGACGGTCGCCGCATGACCAAGTACAACACGTTGCTTCAAACGTCTATTGACAGCATCGTAAATATTAAGGAAGAAACAGACATTGAGAGCCTTTTCTCTGTGGGTGAGACAACAGCCCTACAAGGAGAAATCAAAGGTTTGGACGACTTTGAGTTAATCACGTTCTTAATTATAAAGGAGAAGTGAATTATGGGTAAAGACAAGAAGCAACATTATATCCCTCAGTGCTATCTGAGATTATTTTCGGATGACCAAAAACATATATGGACCTTTGATAAGAAAAAGGGAAGCGAGTACTCTTCGACTATCACTGATGTTTGTACGAAAAATGATTTTTATACAATATCGAAAGAATATGTTGAGTCAAATGAAGGGGTATCTCCTCTGTCTTTGGAAAAAGACTTTTTTGCGGATTGGTATGAGCCAAAGTTTTCCGAATACTTACAGAAAATAAACCACTTAGCTATAGAGGCTATTAATAGTTCGCATAACATAATATCGTTGAATAACGAACAAAAATATAGCTTTGCAAAGCTATTAGTGATACAATGGTTTAGACTACCATCAATAAAGTACGATAATGAGTCTACATTTGATGAGTTTATGCCAAAAGTAATGCAATTATTCAAGGAAGGTCTTTCAAAGGAAATGAACAATCCAGATATAGCGAAATTAGATGTAGAGGTTTCGATAGTAGATAAATCAGTCTATCATGCAAAAAACACTTTCTTAAACGAAGAACTCGTTGGTAACTATGCGGCTGAATTGAGTAAAAATATTTGGACGTTCTCTTTTTCAAAAGATTGTGATTTTTATACATCGGATTTCCCTATTACGGTAAATGCTCATAAAAAAAATGTGAGACCAATATGTCAAGGATTAGCACAGTATGGTGCAGAAGTAACATATCCATTGTCTAAGAACTTGGCTTTAACCATTTGGGATAAAGAGTATTTTGCTGATAAGGACAAGAAAGATTTATCTTTATGTACAGCTACACCAAAGGAAATAAGGACCTTTAATGCATTGCGTTACTCATATGCACAAAGACAACTTTTTAGTTGTAAAAACAATTTTGAAGTAGTAAAATATATGTCTTTATTCTGTCCAACATCGTTGAACCCATTTAAAAAGTAGATTATGGACAACATACTTAACTTTCCCACCTCCACGCATGTGAACAGATTGGTGCCCAAAACAGCCTTCTACAAGCATTTGGAGATAAATACCCGCTTGAAAACGCGATTTGTGGAAGATGTAGAACGCATACAATGGCTCTATAAGTTGACACCGTCTACAATGAATGTGGACGAGGGTAAGGCGGTGCATGAAATAGTGGTGTTTATGGTGACGCTCAAAGTGGAAGATACGCCGGATGATGTGTTCCTTGCCATCGACCGTCAGATGCCGCGCCATGTGGTGTTTGTGCTGCAATATGTCAACCGTGGCCGACTGTTGCTCAACTACAAGGAATGGGCGGATGCGGACAAAACGCTATTCAACATTTTGAAGACCTTCCGCACGGAATGGATGCCATTGGCAGAGGTGAAGTTGGAATTGATTGGTTCGTCACTGGATAACATATACGAAATTTTTGTTGGTCAAATCTCTGGATTCGGCACAACCAATGCCGCCGAAACGAAACAGATTTTGGCACTGCAAGATGAGATAGCCCGTAAACGACGAACAGCGGAAGCCTTGCAGAAACGGGTACGGAATGAAAAACAGTTTGCCAAACAAATGGAACTTAACAGCGAAGCCCGCACATTGAAACGTGAGATGGCCAAGCTGGAGGAGGAAGTAAAAACATTAGAAAACAAATAAGAACAAGATATATGACTGACATATTAAAACATTTGGATTTGAACTCCGTGGACGGAACGCAACTCAATCTTGATGCACTCTATCAAATAGCTCCTTCGGTATTTACCGAAGTACGTGATGACAAGACGGGTGAAATCTCCCGAAAGGTAAACTTTGAAGTGCTTCGCCAGTTGCTTGGCGACAATGCCACAGATGGTGACGGAGAGATGTATCAGTTTACATGGGTAGGCAAGAATGCTGCCCGTACGGAAGCAGCCAAACCGACAGATAAAACATTACGCCCGGTGTTGGAAGATTCCGTGGATTGGGACAACACGAAGAATATCTATATCGAAGGCGATAACCTTGAAGTGCTCAAACTCTTGCAACGCTCTTATATGGGTAAGGTGAAGATGATTTATATCGATCCTCCCTACAACACTGGTAATGACTTTGTGTATCATGATGACTTTACTCGCACTGCTTCCGAGGAGGATTTCCAAGCTGGCAATGTGGACGAATTGGGCTATCGCTTCCGTAAGAATACCGATACGAATGGTAAGTTTCATTCGGATTGGTGTAGCATGATTTATAGTCGTCTGTTGGTAGCTCGCTCTTTACTTACTGAGGATGGCGTTGTCTTTATTTCGATTGATGATAATGAAGTTAATAATCTCCACAAAATATGTGATGAAATATTTGGTTATAGTAATCGAATCAACACAATATGTATAAATATGAATAGTCTTTCTGGTGTAAAAATGACTCATGTGATTAAAGGAAAAAGATTTCCAGCACAGAAAGAGTATCTGTTGATATATAAAAAAGGAGGAGTACAACCAATATTATCTATCGAGAAGAAACCAAAGGACAAATGGGATAAAGAATATAATATGATTATTCCTGAATTATCTGACAACCAATTCGAGTCTTTTTCAGAAATGACTGATGAAGAAATGAATAATATTCTCAAAAAAATGCATTTGATTTCTTTGGCAGAATATGCAAAAACTAATAACATTGAACTTTCTGATGAATGGAAATTTACAAACTCGTATAGAATATTTGGGACTAAATCGAACCGTTCTTTAGCAAAGAAGGTTGCAAATCAAACTTTTGGTCAACAAATATTGGGATATACTAATACGGATGACAACAAGCGTTTCTTCAGAACTGATTATAACGAAAACACTAAGGATCCTCGAATTGAATTAGTGCAGGCGAAATCAACTCTTGAGGTCTTTATTAGTGATAATTGGGTGGATATATCAAATGATGGTGGAGTTGCTCAAGAGGGAGATGTAATCTACCCAAATGGTAAGAAACCATTACAGCTTATCAATAGAATAATTAAAACATCAAATTCTAAAGAAGGTATTGTTCTTGATTTCTTTTCGGGGTCGGCAACAACAGCACATTCTGTATTCTTACAAAATGTTATTGATGGAGGAACAAGACGTTTCATAATGGTTCAATTACCAGAAAACCTTGATGACACTTTACAAAGAGCAAGTGGTGATGATAAAGATGATGTACAGAGTCTGATAGATTTCTGTGATAGTATCAATAGACCTCATAATATTTGTGAATTGGGCAAGGAGCGCATTCGACGTGCCGGCAAGAAGATAAAAGAAGACTCTTCTCTTACTACCCAAAACCTCGACACTGGTTTCCGCGTCTATCGTTTAGACGAAAGCAACTACGAAAACGTATCACTTTCACCCAAGGAATATAAGCAAGACCAGCTCGACCTCTTTGCCAACAACATCAGACGCGACCGTACCGACCTCGACCTGCTCTATGGTTCTATGTTGGCATGGGGCGTTCGTTTGGATTTACCCTTGCAGACAGAAACCGTGGATGGCTGCACCATCTACATCGTCAATGATGGCGACCTCGTGGCTTGTTTTTCTCCAGATATTACCGATAAGGTAGTAGCTGCCATGGCCGACAAAAGCCCCTTGCGTGTACTTTTCCGAGATGCCTGCTTCAAAGAAGATGCTCAGAAAATCAACATTTACGAACAGTTCAAGCAAGCCTTGGACTGGGCGGATAATGATGCGTTTAATAATATCAGGGTGATATAAATATGTGAGACACGTTTCACATATCTCATTATAGGTAATGCCAATTGGGTCGTTGGTAACGACCCAATTAGATAAAGAAATGTTACTATAAACATTGGAAACAAGAATGAAAATCAGATATAAACATCAACGCTTTCAAGCAGAAGCTACCAAATGCGTGAGCGACGTATTTCAGGGGCAACCCAAACATGACGGCAGCCGTACCTTCTTGAATAAGTTTGGTGCGCTCGACTTCGATGGCTTCGGCAACCTACCCCTTGTGCTTGACAATGAAAGCATTTGCGAGAATGTGCGTGGTATACAGATGGCTGAAGGATTGAAGCCTGTGGAGCACTTGGAAGGCGACGGACGTACCTTTACCATCGAGATGGAAACAGGTACGGGTAAGACCTATACCTACATCAAAACCATGTACGAGCTGAACGCCCGCTATGGTTGGTCGAAATTTGTAATCGTAGTGCCTAGCATTGCCATCCGCGAAGGCGTGTTCAAGAGTTTTGAGAGTATGGCGGAACATTTTGCCGAAGAGTACGGCAAGCGTATGCAATACTTCATTTACAACTCCAAGCAGCTCGCCAAGATAGAAGCGTTTGCTTCGGATAACAATATCCATGCGATGATTATCAACACGCAAGCATTCAATGCTTCGCTCAACGAAGATAAGAACAAAGAGGGGCGGGCTGGTGATGCTGCTGCCCGTATCATTTTCTCACGGCGTGACGATTTTGGTTCGCGAAAGCCGATTGACATCTTGGCCAAGACACATCCCATCTTGATTATCGATGAGCCACAGAGTGTGTTGGGCACGGATAAAGGCAATGCCACACGAAAGGGAATCAAACTGTTTAACCCACTCTTTACCTTACTTTATAGTGCCACACACCGTGAGATATACAATTTGGTGTATCGCCTTGATGCCATTGACGCTTACAACAAGAAATTGGTGAAGAAAATAGAGGTGCGCAGTGTGCATCAGGTGGGTTCTACAGCTACCAATGGCTATGTCTATCTTGATGAAATTGTCATTAGTAAAGGCAATCCACAGGCTCGATTGGGCTTCGATGTCAAGACTACTAACGGTACGCGTCAGACTATTCGCTTGGTCAGCGAAGGCTTCGACCTCAAAGAGCAAAGTGGCGGTCTGCAAGAATATGGCGACAACTTCAAAGTAGAACGTATTGATGGATTGACCCAAACCGTACATTTCTTGAACGGATTGACGCTTCATCCCGGCGATGTGGTGGGCAGCGTGAATGAGGATATTCTCCGTCGTAATCAGATACGAGAAACCATCAAGACCCATTTGGAACGTGAACGTCAACTTTTTGCTCGCGGCATCAAGGTGCTTTCACTTTTCTTTATCGACCATGTGGACAGCTACCGTATCTACGATAAAGATGCGGTAGAAAAGGGTAAGTTCGCTCAAATGTTTGAAGAGGAATACCAACGTGCCTTGCAGGAGTTTATGTCTACCTTTACGGATGCCGCCTACACTCGCTTCCTTTCCGATCCGAAGAATACGCCCGAAAATATTCACGATGGTTACTTCTCTATCGATAAGAGGGGAAAGAGTGTGGAGTCGAAAAATAAGGAAGGCGAAAACGAAGAACGTGGTTTCGACCTTATCATGAAGGATAAAGAGCGTTTGCTTAGCCAAAGTTGCCCCATTCGCTTCATCTTTTCACACTCGGCCTTGAAGGAAGGTTGGGACAATCCTAATGTATTTCAGATTTGTACGTTGAAAGACACCTCCAACGAAATTAAGAAACGCCAGGAGGTGGGTCGTGGTATGCGCCTATGCGTCAACGATAAGGGCGAACGTCAAGATGCCGATGTATTGGGCGACCATGTGTTCGATACCAACATCCTGACCGTCATTGCCAGCGAGAGCTATGATGACTTTGCCAAGAAGCTGCAAACCGATATGGCAGAAGCCTGCGCCAACCGTCCGGTAGTAGTAACGGCAACACTATTTACCGACCAACAGACACAGACACAAGATGGACACAGCATAAAGATTACGACCGAACAGGCCGTGGAAATCCACGAAGAGTTGATAGCGCAAGGCTACATCAAGAAAGGCAAACTTACGCAAAAGTACTTTGACGAAAAGAAAGCTGGTTCGCTCCACTTTGGTGAAGTAGAACACATACACTCATTCATCGTCAAGCAACTCGATAAGGTGTTCAATCCGGATGCCATCAAGCCGACTAATGGACGTAATAAGACGGAGGCGCACTTCGTGAAGGACAACTTCAATAAGAAAGAGTGGCAAGAGTTGTGGAAGCGCATCAACACACGCACCTACTATAACGTGAGTTTTGAAACGCCGAAACTCATCAAGAATGCTATTGATGCACTTGACAAACACCTGAACGTGACAGAAATCCGCATCATAGTGGAGAGTGGCGGTATGGAAAGCATCCGTGACCGTGAAGAATTGGAAGCCGGAGCAGCCATGAGTGCCGCTACCGTGAAAACCGTTCGGGTGACGGAAGCTATTGGAGCAGAAGTAATTTACGACTTGGTGGGTGAACTCGTACAAACCACCGGTCTAACCCGCCGTACCATTGTAGAGATACTGAAAGGCATCAATCCTGCGACTTTCCATCAGTTCAAACTAAATCCGGAAGAGTTCATCATCAAGGCAGGACGTATTATTAATGACTGTAAGGCTATTTCGCTCATCCAACACATCCAGTATGAGAAACGTACCGGAACCTTTGGTACTGACATCTTTGAGGAAGCTACGCTGCGCGGTACACTCGGCAGGGACGCTATCGAAAGTACCAAGTCGCTTTACGACCTTGTAGTGGTGGATAGCGAAGGTATCGAAAAATCCTTTGCCGAGTCACTGGAAGCTGAGAATGATGTGGTGGTATATAGCAAACTGCCCGGTGGATTCTACATCAACACTCCGATGGGCAAATATAATCCCGACTGGGCTGTAGCCTTCCGCGAGGGTTCCGTGAAACACGTCTATTTCGTGGCAGAAACCAAAGGCAACGACATCGAAGTATCACAACTTCGCCGTGCCGAGGATGCCAAGATAGAGTGTGCCCGTCGTCACTTTGCAGCCATCAGTACAGGTGATGTGGTGTATAGTGTGGTGAAGACCTATCAGGATTTATATAATGCGGTAATGAAATAAAATATCAATAATATGCCATACCCAATAGAAAAGAAGCTTGTAATAGCAGTCTCTACGAGTGCGTTATTTGATATGGAAGAGTCCGATAGTATTTATCAAGCAAAAGGTGTTGATGCCTATCGGAAATATCAAGAGAAGAATTTGGACGTTCCTCTTAACAAGGGAGTTGCGTATCCTTTTATCAAAAGGATACTTTGTCTAAACAACTCATTTCCTGCAGAAAATCCGGTAGAAGTAGTTGTATTCTCAAAGAATAGTCCTGAGTCTGGATTAAGAGCCTTTCGTAGCATTGAGCACTATCAACTGGACATTTCAAGTGCTTGCTTTTCTTCGGGAAAGAGCAATTTCCAGTATCTGCCTGCCTTCAATGCATCCTTGTTTTTATCTGCAAACCCAGATGACACTCAGAAAGCCATACAGGCAGGATTTGCTGCAGGTACAGGGTTGGACACGAAAGTCATTGATGATGAGAATGATACGCAACTTCGGCTAGGCTTCGACTTTGATGGCGTGATAGCAGATGATTCTTCCGAGCAGTTTTATAAAAGTGCTCATGGGGATGTGCGTGTTCTCTTTGGTTTCGTACTGCTTGGAAAGTTTCTCTGTCAGCAGGTTTTCCATACTTGCGATTCTGTCGCATAGTTCGCCTACCACAGTAGGCAGGTCGTTGAATGTCAGTTGGTCTTTTTCCATATTATGACTATTTTAATCGTTTAACATGCTGCGAACCAACTCAATGAAACCTTGCAGAACAATACAGACCGGATTAATTATTTCGTCTGTATACGTTTTTTATTGTGAGTCATCATCATCTGCATCTAAATGGAAACGATAATCGCCTTTATCGGGCACATCAATGGGAATCTGGCTTGAGACATTATCCCGTAAATTAAGTTTGAGATATTCAGGAGTGGCATTTACAAGTTCATGCGGAAACGAAGCCTTTATGAATTCAGTTCTTTTTACCAAAGATACCCCCAATCGTTCACCGATATTCCATGCCAGAAGGCGTAATCCTGGCGATCTTAAAGGATTATCTATATTGGAACGAAGCGGTTTATATAAATCGGTTTGACCGCAAACCATGCACTCGATATTGGCAATGAGGGTGGCAAGAGCTTCTTTAGAGAGATAAGGTGCTGTTTTGATTGTTACATATTCCCGAATAGCATCCATGATGTCCGCCTGTCTTTTAATTTCTTTCTTTTTTAGTTCCTCCAATATTGCGTCATAATTGTCTAAATGAGAACTTTTTCGGCAATCCAAATCCGATGAATTTTTTCTAATTGAAGAGGTGAGGAAAAGTCGTGTACAATCGATTCATTTGACTGCTCGATAGGTTGCGTTTCATCTGTACAAATGACTTTAATGGCATTGTCTGATTCTGTGACTGGGGAGGATTGCCCACCCAAAGAGGATAAAATCTGATTTTTTGTCAGTCATACATAGAAAAAACGGTTTAACAGGCCGCATAATAGAATTGTTACCACAAGTCCGAGTATGACCGGAGTCGTTACCTTCATGGTATTGATCTCGTGGCAGGTGAAAAGATAAGTGTCTATCGCCGCATAGGTGATTACAAACAGCGCAAGAACAAAACTTATTTTCTTAGTCTGAATTTGGGTCTTATTTGTCATATTCTGTAAGTATTTGGAATTATTGTACGTCAAAATTATATGCGATATTCCAGATACTAAGAATAAAAGAGTGATAATTGCAATATATTATGCAAAATATCATATTCCAACCGCTAAAATTGGAGTAAAACTACTGTTAGTCTTTCCTTGTCAAAGTAATCTTCTTGCTGGCTTCACGTTTGTTGGCATCCACGACTTTGATATACCTTTGAGTGGTGGTGATACTCTTGTGCGCCATGATGCTCTGTATAGTGCGGATGTCCGTCCCGGCAGCTGCTTGTAACGTTGCAAATGTTCTACGATACGAGTGAAATGTTATGTTCTTGGTAATTCCGGCAGAACGAATCCACTCTTTCATCGGGATTTGCGTCCAACTAACTACGCATAAGCCCCTTGAATACCAAACCTTACGAGTGTGTCACGCCGTACTTCTCCTGAATCTCTTCCGGTGTGTACCATTCAGTAAGGTCGGAATCCGCCTCGTATTTGGCAAAGGCGGCATCGATATGCTTTTTGCTATAATAGTTGAACTGGCGTATTCTCACCTTCGGCACTTTATGTTGCCGAGTGTAAGTCCACACCCATTTAGCGTTGACCTTATATTTTTCCGCAATCTCTTCGGCTGTGTAATACTCGGAGATGTCGAAGTTATTTTTCGCTACCAATTGTTCGTAAGGTTTGCTTTTGAGCATTAACTCTATGTCTGCACGCCTTACCAAAGCCATTCTTCCGCTAATTCGGGATGCTCTAAGTTTATCCTCTTTGACTAATTTATAAATGTATTGACGACTCACACCCATCAATCGGGCAGCCTGCGAGAAAGTGAAATATTCTTGTTTCTCCAGACTGGAGCGTAACTCCTGCATTTCTTGAATATGGCGCAGTTCCATTTTGCGCTCCTTAATACGATGTTTGTAACCTCGCTTCGAGCATTGAGGGCTACAATAACAGGTCGTTGTTTTCTGTGCGATGAATGGTTTTCCGCACCATTGACAAATTCTCTTTACTTCCATATTTTCTATATCATTTTCTCTGTTTTTTAATTTCCCTTTTTGTCAACACATGTAAACTGATGCGTCATTGTGACATTCGGGCTAACCGTGAATTTGTGTCGTGGTAGAAATATGATAGAAAAATATGGATAAAAATCGTTACTTCCAAATACGGACTGGAAAGTGTTAAAACATAAAAGTCGCTGATATACAGTGACTTTATTGTAAATAATTATGGTTGGTTATGGCTGTTTCCAAGCCATCACTTGCCGATGCAAAACTTGCTGAAGATATTTTTCAATATATCTTCGGTAGAAACTTCTCCTACTATTGTACCGATGTAATAGAGACATTCGCGGATATCCTGGGCGAGGAAATCGCCCGACACTCCTGTGGCGAGTCCTTCTTGTACTCGTGTAATAGATTGCAGGGCGTGTAATAAGGCTTCGTAATGTCGTGCGTTGGTAACGATAATATCGTTACCGGATTCCGGCAGATGTGCTGCGGTTATCAGTAGTTGTTCAAGCCGGTCGATATTTTGGTTTTCCGAAGCGGATATAAATAATATATCTGTGTCGGGACGATCCTTTAGCAGAGTATGTATAAATTCTTCTTTTTCTTTTTGTTCGTCAGCAGATAAACGGTCCAGTTTGTTCAGTAGGATGATCAGTTTTTTTTCTTCACAGCGAGGCAGGATACGTGTAGTAACATCCGTAATATGTTTGTTTTCTCCTGTGGCATCTATAAGCCATAAGACGATATCGGCTTGCTCCAGTTTTTTATAGGTCCGTTCTATTCCCATGCTCTCTATTTTATCCTGCGTATCCCGTATGCCGGCAGTGTCGATAAAACGGAAAGTAATGCCTTGTATGTTGAATGTATCTTCAATGACATCGCGAGTCGTACCGTGTATGTCCGATACAAGGGCTTTTTCTTCGTGAACCAATCGGTTCAGTAAGGTTGATTTGCCCGCATTGGTTTCTCCGATAATAGCCGTCGGAATACCATTCTTGATGGCATTACCGATATGGAAAGAATCGGAAAGACGACGTATGACCTGTTCTATTTCCCGGGAGAGTCCGTTAAGTTGATCCCGGTCGGCAAATTCCACTTCTTCTTCGCTGAAGTCGAGTTCCAGTTCTATGAGCGATGCAAAATCGAGCAAACGTGTACGTAACTGCGCAAGTTCGTTGCTGAAGTCTCCCCGCATTTGGTTTATAGCCAGGCGATGGGTAGCTGCTGATGTAGATGCGATAAGGTCGGCTACGGCTTCGGCCTGTGACAGGTCTATTTTACCGTTGGAAAATGCCCTGCGGGTAAACTCTCCCGGCCGGGCCAGACGGCATCCGGTACGTATGAGAAGTTCTATGATACGTTGTTGAATGTAGAGAGAACCGTGACAGGATATTTCTATCGTATCTTCTCCTGTGAAAGAGTGGGGGGCGACGAATTTTGCGATTACCACTTCATCCAGTAGTTTGCCGTTTTCTTCTTTTAATTCTCCGTATAGCAGGGTGTGGGATGTTTGTTCCGCAATATTTTTATTTGTCCGGAATGGATGGAATATTCGGTCAGTAATCTCAAACGCTTTGTTACCGCTGATACGGATAACGGCAATACCTCCTTTTCCGGGAGCTGTAGATATGGCGCATATAGTGTCTTTTGTCATCATAATCTTTGTTTTATCTTAAATTCCAAATGCCGGGATTGGAATATCCCTCTACAAGAGTTTCCGCTTCATCGGGAAGAGCCGGAAAGAAGTCTATTCCTGTTATGTCTTCTATACTGTCAATAGTAACAACATAGTCCTGCAACCTCCTGTTCTTATCGTCGTTCGTGAAAAGAAATCCTATTCCTCTGGGTTTTTCCAGATATGGTGCTACGATTACTTTGAAAAACCGCTCCGGTATTGTTACTTTATTTTTTCCTATTGTTTTGTTCTTGCTTTTATCTGTGACAACGGGCCCGCATACAATGAGCAGGACGCTGTCCAGTATGGCCCATTCCCGTATTTGTTCTTCCAGCTCTTTCCAATTTCCCCGATTTAGTCCCGGTTTCTGAGGGCATATGTTCGTCATATAAAACGACTCTTTCATTGCTTGCCTGTTCCATTTCATATCCCCGGCAGGGGCCATATGTCCCCGGTCATATCCCGATTGGCTGTAATCTCTGTATGTCGGGCATGTACCTATAACCCCGGGGTCAATTTCGAAACGGCCGCTTCGTTCTTCATTCCCGTTTACTTCATTTCTCAGTAATTCGTAAGCTACCCAGTTTGGCAGACGTAGTTGGTTATTATATGATACGGTATAACCTTTATGGCGGATTATTTGTTCTTTGCGGTCTTTTAGCCGGGCCGGTATTTCGGCATCAGGGATGTGCGTGAGAATCCGTCCTCCGGTATACGTGATTTCAGATTTGCTTTCAGGATATAGCACTTCTCTATTCCGGGAGATATACCAGCAGCATCCGGTTACGATTATCAGCAATATTATTGTTCCGGTCTTTTTGTATATGGAAGACGCGAAATTATCCTTTTTTTTCCCTTTTCTTTTCCTCGCCATATATTTTGAATAATGGAGTACAAATGTACAAAAAAAATGTCTTATCTTTGTTTGTCGTTTTGAACAAACGTCGTACCATGACATATCAATGAAATTTTAAAACACACAATATGAAATTAGTAGAACGCTTTCTTCACTATGTAAGCTTCGACACACAGTCCGATGAACTTACCAATATGACACCCAGTACTCCGGGGCAGATGATCTTCGCCAGGGAACTTGAAGCGGAACTTCGTAAAATAGGTCTTACTGAAATCACTCTGGACGATAACGGTTATCTTATGGCTACATTACCGGCGAATACCGATAAACAATTGCCGGTCATAGGCTTTATTGCTCATCTCGATACGAGTCCTGACATGTCGGGACGGCATGTTTCTCCCCGTATCGTGAAGAATTATGACGGAAAGGATATTGCACTTTGTGCGGAAGATGATATATATTTGCGTCCTTCGGAATTTCCCGAACTGTTGAACTATATAGGACAGGACCTTATCGTTACGAACGGTAAAACATTGCTGGGTGCTGATGATAAGGCTGGTGTTGCCGAAATTATAACGGCTATGGAATATTTGCTGGCTCATCCTGAGATAAAACATGGTAAAATCCGTGTCGCTTTTAATCCCGATGAAGAAATAGGAAAAGGTGCGCATAAATTCGATGTGAATCATTTTGGTGCCGATTGGGCTTATACTCTGGACGGTGGTGAAATAGGAGAACTCGAATATGAGAATTTTAATGCCGCTGTTGCTCGCGTAACTTTTAAGGGACGAAACGTACATCCCGGATATGCCAAACATAAAATGATAAATTCTCTCCGCATAGCCAATCAATACGCTATCATGTTACCTCGTTGGGAAACTCCCGAGCATACCGAAGGTTACGAAGGTTTTTATCATCTTATTTCTTCGGAGGGTACGGTAGAAAAAACGGTGTTGACCTATATTATCAGGGATCACGATAGAGATCGTTTCGAACGCCGTAAAAAAGAGCTTGAACATCTGGCACGTAAAATTAATAAAGAATTTCCCGGATGTGCGAGCATTGATATTAAAGATCAGTATTATAATATGCGTGAAATGGTGGAACCTGTGATGCATATCGTAGATCTGGCCTCAGATGCCATGAAAGAAGTCGGTATCGTGCCTAAAGTGAAGCCAGTGCGTGGAGGAACAGATGGTGCCCAACTTTCTTTTAAAGGGTTACCCTGTCCCAATATTTTTGCAGGAGGTCTCAATTTCCATGGACGTTATGAGTTTGTTCCGGTACAGTCGATGGAAAAAGCTATGGAGGTCGTGGTACAGATAGCTCGCTTGGCAGCTGCGAAATAATAAAAATTTTAGAAAGCCCTCCGTATAATTAAGATTGTACGGAGGACTTTTTCTTTTACGACAATGTGGTATGAATAAAACTCTGATCGTATTGTCCGGACCTACCGGGGTAGGGAAGACCGAATTAAGCTTGCGTTTGGCGGAATATTATAATTGTCCTATTCTGTCGGCAGATAGTCGTCAGTTATACCGGGATTTGCCTATAGGGACGGCTGCTCCTACTGTGGAACAACTGGCCAGAGTACCGCATTATTTTGTAGCACGGTTAGGGTTGGAGGAATATTATAGTGCGGCATGTTATGAAGAGGAGGCAGTTCGTTTGCTGGATGAATTATTTGTGGTTCATGATGTCGTTCTCATGACAGGAGGCTCTATGATGTACATCGATGCCGTATGTAAGGGTATAGACGAGATACCTACCGTCAGCGAGGAAGTGCGTAAGGAAGTAGTGGAATGGTATGAACGGGAAGGACTTTCGGTTTTGTGTGAAGAATTAAAACGTCTGGATCCCATGTATTATACACAGGTCGATCTTAAAAATCCTAAGCGGGTCATTCATGCAATAGAGATTTGCAGGATGACGGGTAAACCTTATTCAGAGTTCCGTACCAATAAGGCAAAGCCTCGTTCGTTCCATATTATAAAAATAGGCCTTAACCGGGAACGTGAAGAATTGTATGCGCGTATTAATGCCCGGGTGGACGCCATGATGCAGGACGGATTACTGGAAGAAGCACGTAAAGTATATTCGTTCCGTAACTATAATTCTCTTAATACAGTAGGATATAAAGAGTTGTTTGCTTATTTTGACGGAATAATGACATTGGAGCAGGCAATTGAAAAAATAAAACGAAATACTCGGGTATATTCCCGGAAACAGGTGACCTGGTTTAAACGTGATGCCGATGTAATGTGGTTCTCTCCCGATAATGAAAAAGCTATTCTCAGGTATCTGAATAGCCGTTTGTAAAAAAAAGGTACATTTCTGTATCTGATTAATTGATAAATTGTTATATATTTGTCAATTAAGAAAGTAGGGGAGAAATGTCTTCGAAAAACGGAAAACAGGTGTTTTCTGTATTTGAAATCTATCCAAAAAATAAGAAGTGTGAGGGTATTTGTAGTGTTGAGTTCGATTGTTGTGTTTTTTTTGTTTACCATTATATCTGCGGGTGCAAAAGAGACTCGTATTATTCCTGTTTTGCCGCAACATAGTCTTGCAAAAAAAATTCTACAACCCGATTCTTTAATTATGCAACGTAAGAAAGCCTGGGAGATAGAAGCTGGTATGCTTGCGTGTAAGGGCGATTATGCCGGTGCATATGAGAAGTCCTGTCTTATCGCAGCCTTATCCGATTCTCTGGCTTCACGGGATATTCATTTGTCTTCTATTGCTATAGATAAAGCTTTTAGAAATTGGGAAAAGCAGCAGGAAATTATCCGGCAAAAGCAGGAGTTGAAATATTGGAATGTATTGACCTATCTGTTATTGTTTCCTTTATGTGCGTTTATATTTATGATAGTGAAGCAATGGTATAACTACCGTACGATTCAGCAAGTGAATCTGAATCTGATAGAACATGTCAATATGCAAAGAGAAGAACGTGACAGATTATTTCGTTCGCGGGCAGAGTTACTCAAATTACAGGAACAGGGAGGGCGTGCGCAGCAGGCAGCGAATGAGTTACTCTTCATTAAGATAAATGAATATCTGGAGAAAAACGACCGTTTTCTGGAACGTGATATATCCAGGGAGATGCTGGCTACGACTTTAGGTACGAATCGTAATTATATAGGTGACGCGGTAAAGAGTGAAACCGGTATGACTTTTAATGATTATATCAATAATCTTCGTCTGGATTATGCCTGGCAATTATTAGGAAGAGAGCCATCTTTTCCGGTGAACATGGTGGCGGACGAATCAGGCTTTAATTCGGTCAGGACTTTTTACCGGCTTTTTAGGGAAAAATACGGGATGACACCTTCGGAATACCGGTATATCTTGTCAAAACGGAAGAATACGGATTGTAAATAAATGATTATGGTTATGGAACGATTAGAAAATGAGATAAAGTGCCTAAAACGGTTTATCCTGCTATTGTTCCTGCTTTCCTGCACTGTTTCCGGTTCTTTTGCAGGAGAGAATTTAAGACAGCTTCTTGATCTGGTGTATGATCTGTCTGCAGAATCGGACGATGCATACCGGTTGTTGGATAGCGTGAAGCTTCTTTCGAAAAAAGATAATTATAAAAATATCCATTGGCTGGAACTGGAATATGCAAATGCCTATGTCGATTCCAGACGACAAAGAACCCGGGAATCCATACAGAAGCTTGAAAAGCTTTTTCATAATGATTCTGTCCAGAGTAATCCGGATTGGTATATGAAGGTAACGGGATTATTGGCAAATGAATATTATATGCTGAACCTGGTCGGTAAATCCATGAAGTATTCTCTTTTGAATATGAAAAAAGCGCAAGCGGTGAATGATTTAGGGATGTGTGCCAATGCTTATATGCAGCAATATATGTTACATCGTTTAACGGGAAATATGCGTGAAGCCGAATCATTGATTAATAAAGCGTTGCCATTGTTTGAAAATATGTCTGATTCCGAACGTAATTCTTATATGGTGTCCGGTCTTAAGTTACAGGCATATTTTTATATGTGTGACAAACAGTTCGATAAAGTAGACGAGATAAGCCGGAAACTTTTGAAACTTATAAGTGCGCTTAAACCTTCGGAATGTTATGGAACAGAACTTGACACTCAGGAACATTTTGATGCCCGTCTGCTGGAAGCTTATCTTATCCGGGCTATAGCGTTGAAAAAAAACGGAAAATTCAAATTGGCTGAAAAACATTATCGTCTGGCTATAGAAATAGAGCAAAGACGTTCCGGAAGGCTAAGTGCAGAAATAAGCTGGTTAATGTTATATTATCTTATATCGGGCAATCGTTGGGATGAATCACTGACCTTGGCACATAGATTCGAATCGTCCATTATGGATATTGATTCTATAAACATTAATAATATTTTTATTAAAAGGGAGTTATGCAAAATATACTCTGGATTTGAAGATTATGAGACGGCTTACAAGATGCAAGTCATTTATAATAATTTAACCGACAGTCTATTAGCCAGAGAAAATTATGGCCGTATGATGGAAGTCCTTTCTATATATAAGTCTATAGAAAATGACCATGATATTTATGCTCAGAGAGTGAAAATAGTCCGTCAGCGTATTTCGTTCAGTATGCTGTTACTTTTTGTGTTTTTGATGCTCGGTATATGGGTACAGCAAAAAACTAATAGTCGGTTATTAATAAGAAAGAACAAAGTTCTGGAATCGAAAATAAATGAATTCAGAAAAGATTACCAGGTTCATAACCGGATTAAAGAAAAAACTTTATTGTTGAAGAAACAGGCAGATTCTTTCGTACGTGGAACCGGTCATTTGCTACAAAAGCCGGAATTATACGGCAAAAATAAATCTGCCGATCTTTTAGCAATTTATCAGTCGCTGGAAAAATATATGAAACAATCATTTCGGAATCCCGGTCTTACACGGGATGTTGCGGCGCAACATCTGGGCACGAATCGTACATATATCAGTGAAGCATTGAACCGATGTACCGGACTTACTTTTAATAATTATCTTATATCCCTAAGACTTGATTATGCATGTGTGTTGTTAGCCGATCCTCATAAGTATACGATAGAAGCCATATCAACCGAATGCGGGTTTAAAACGACCCGGACCTTTTATCGTTTATTCCGGGAGAAATTCGGATTCAGCCCTTCTCAATATCGTTCTACTATAAAGAATAGAGAATAGTTTGCGTTTACGGTTTTTAGGTATCTGAATGGTTTGAAATTTAAAAATAACTTCTGATGACAGCAAGTACGAACCTGTAGAAAGCCCAGTAAAGAATAGCCAGAAAAAGTAGAGAAACAAACCAGGAAGCCCATTCCGGCATACCGAATCCGAATGACATCATGAAGGTCATGCTATTTACCGTCTCAGCCGGGTTCAGGCTGGATAATTGTCCCCAGGCTCCCTCTCCGCCCGCCGTTGCATTAAATATATAAAGTACTGCCCACATAAGTAATGCAGCTATGATACCGGATAAAATATTGTCTTTTTTCATTATTCGAGAATTTATCGATTGTTTGTTTTTCAAAAATAATATATATCTGCCGAAATATAGAGAATAGGACTAATTTTTTTACATTTGTGGTATAATTACATGTAAAAGCAAGCAATGATGAACCATGGATTTTTTAAAGTAGCGGCTGCCGTTCCCCACGTTACTGTAGCTGATTGTCGCGAAAATGCCGGGCATATTATAAAACAGATAAAAGAAGCTGCATATGATGGGGTACAGCTGATTGCTTTCCCCGAATTGTCGCTGACTTCGTATACGTGCGGAGATCTTTTCGGTCAAAGGCTTTTGCTGGAAGATGCGGAACAGGAAATGAAGAGGATTCTGGATGAGACATCTTTTAGTGATATTCTATGTGTGGCAGGCATGCCGGTTGCAATGGGCGATAAGATGTATAATTGTGCCGTCGTGTTCCAATCCGGACACGTTCTTGGCGTTGTCCCTAAGACCTTCTTACCCAATTATAAAGAGTTTTATGAAAAACGCTGGTTTACTTCTGCTTCAGATGTATGTGAGGATAATATCGTTCTATGCGGTGAATCGGTTCCCTTTGGTTCTCATCTTCTTTTTCATAGCGGTAATGCCGTCGTAGGAGTTGAATTGTGTGAGGATCTTTGGGTTCCTATACCTCCCAGTTCAGTGCATGCTTTACATGGGGCCGATATCATTGTAAATCTCTCAGCCAGCAATGAAGTGATAGGAAAACATAATTATTTATTGTCGCTTATCCGTCAGCAGTCCGCTCGTTGTATGTCTGCGTATATTTATGCTTCCGCCGGATTTGGGGAGTCGACTACCGACCAGGTGTTTGCCGGTAATGCTGTTATTGCCGAGAATGGAACGATTCTGGCCGATAGCGGGCGGTTCTCTTTTGAACCACGTATGGCTGTTACAGAGATCGATCTCGAACGTTTATTGACGGAACGGCGTGTGACCGGGAGCTTTAGCGAAGGAAGAAATATATATTTTGCGGAATATAGGAAGATCCCTTTCCTTTATCCTGCCAGAGAAGATATAAAGCTTACCCGGGAGATACATCCTTTGCCTTTTGTTCCTTCTTTATCCGGGGAACTTAATGATCGTTGTGAGGAAATTTTGCAAATACAAATATCCGGGTTGGCAAAGCGTTTGCTTCATACTCGTGCGCAAACGGCTGTAATAGGTATTTCCGGTGGACTTGATTCAACTCTTGCTTTATTGGTTTGTGTAAAAGCATTTGATAAGCTTGCTTTACCTCGTGAGAGGATTATAGGAATAACTATGCCGGGATTTGGGACTACGGACCGGACTTATTATAATGCACTCGGACTAATGCATTCTTTGGGAGTAGAAGTAAGGGAAATATCTATCCGGGAATCTTGTGAGCAACATTTCGAAGATATAGGACACGATGTACAGGTTCATGATATCACTTACGAGAACTCACAGGCAAGAGAGAGGACACAGATATTAATGGATGTAGCCAATCAAACAGGGGGACTTGTCATAGGTACGGGCGATCTTTCTGAATTGGCATTGGGGTGGGCAACCTATAATGGGGATCATATGTCTATGTATGGTGTTAATTCGGGTATTCCCAAAACGCTGGTCAGGTATCTTGTCGAGTGGATTGCAGATAATGGTCTGGAAAAAGAATCGCGCGAAATATTATTGGATGTAGTTAATACGCCTATCAGTCCCGAACTTATTCCGGCAGACGAGAAAGGGAATATATGCCAGAAAACCGAAGATATCGTAGGGCCTTATGAATTGCATGATTTTTTCTTATATTATATGGTAAGGTACGGGTTTCGTCCGGCTAAAATATATTATCTGGCAAATGCGGCTTTTGAAGGAAGATATCCCCTTGCGACTATAAAGAAATGGATGGTCGTTTTCTATCGTCGTTTCTTTAACCAGCAGTTTAAACGTTCATGTCTCCCTGATGGTCCTAAAGTGGGTTCGGTGAGTTTATCTCCCCGTGGGGACTGGCGGATGCCGAGCGATGCATCTTCTGCTATGTGGATTAAAGAATGTGAGTCCTTGCCTGAATAATAAAAATAAATAAAAGTATAATATATGTGGCGGAAACCGGTTTAAACCGGTTTCCGTTTTTGTATACCGGAATATCAAAGAAGCGGATGTAAAGTGTGGCTATTTACTTTCCGTATTTTTAATTTTTATATCTTTTCTTCTTGTACTCGGTATGGAGTCTAACCGATTTACCTGAACAGAATCCGTAACCAGTTTCAGGTCAGGTATGAGCTTATTTTTCTTTTTTCCCCAGGGAATAAGGTCTCCGAATACACGGTTGAAATCTCTCTTGAATAAAATACCGACCCCCTGAGTGGTTAGGGCCGATTTTATATAATAATTCCGGTCATTGTAGTGGTTATAAGCTTTTAAACGTAAATTACCGCTCTTGGTAAGTAAATATTCCAGATCGAAATCGCCAATAAATGTATTGTTGTTCATTGTATTGTCCCGGTAGCCGAAATTCCCGTTAAAAATAAGACGGTTATTTAATAGCTGGCTGGATAATGCCAATTCTACCTCCATGTCCGAGAAGTCTCCTTTTTCGCTTCTGAAGTTCGGAGCGATACTCCAGTTGTCGCTTAATTGCCCTAAGATATTCGTCAATTGGGAGGATAAAGTAGAAGATGCCACCGATGCAAGTTCATTATTCCGGTTTTGTCCTGTATTCATATAATCGGGCGTATAGAATCTGTTCAGTGCCAATAAATAAATTATTTGCCTGTTCATCATGTCATCCGTATTGATGATGCTTTTCACCTTTCGGTCTATATCTTGTGTCAGTGTAGGGAATTCTATATCGAAACTCAGGTCGGGATGCTGGATATCCCCTCTAACGTTCAGTACAGTATATACCGGAACTGTGGTACGGGTTAGATCTTTGTCGTTTACGAATGTTTCGTCCAGGTCCAGTAAGTTTGCAGTCAGAGAATATATGGCGCTAATATCCAGCATGGCCGCCATAGGATTACCGTGGAATGCAATGCTGCTTCCCTGGCGGATGGAAAAATCCCTCATGATGATATCCTGCAGACTGAAATTGTAGTTCCCTTTTTCGAGCGTATAGGTACCGTATATGTTTATATCTTCGGAAGAAGAGTTGTATTCCAGACGCATAGCTCCGTTTCCGGTTGCTTTTATCATATCGCCAGAAGAGGGATCCATGACAAGATTGACTGCCGTATTGTTGCCGGCATCCACCTGAAGGTTGAGATATAGCACGTTTTCGGTTTGCCTTTCCTGTAGCATGCGGGCGTTGTTCGTTGTCACCGTGCTATCTTCCAGCGAACTCTGAATATGTTGTTGTCTCCTCTTGTCGGTAAAAGTAATGAATGTATAATCCCCGGCTGCTTCGGTATTGGAAAGTACAAACGTGAATTTAGAATCTCCGGCCGTACTCATATTTACATCTATATCGGTGCGGGCCGGATTTCCTTTAATGGAAGCTGAGCCGGTTCCGAATATTGTACCGTAATAGGTAGGACTTTGTAATTCTGTTACATTGTATGACAGGAAATTACGGGCATCTGTAATAGATATGTCGAATGTAAGGTCTTTAAAATAATGATGCCGGAGCAATCCGCCCGCTTTTGCCGTATGTCCGAATTTATCATGAACAGTAACATTATTGAACGATACGCTGCTGGGGGTAAGGTGAACGCTGTCGGAAAGAGTATAAGCCGTGTTGAGATATTCTATACCGAATTTCAGGTTTTCGGCGTAGGCATCTCCGGCTACTGTAAGCTCCTTGAAATTCCCGTAAAAATCTATATGTCCAGAAGCAGTTCCTGATATATTTTTCATGATTTTCGATATGAACGGCTGTAAGAATGAGATATTGAGTTTTTGCGCGTCGAAAGAAAGAGATAGGGAATCTTTCGTGGGGAAAATATAACCGTCTATCCTCGTCTTGTATCCTTCTGCCTGATCGATATGTCCCTGCATGAGGATACCTTTATTGTCATTGTTCCACATACTGTGGAGATTCAAGTCGCCGAATATAGCATAATTATAGGAGAAGTTTTTTACAAAAAGACGATCGGTATTGAGTTGAGGAGCACCGCTGAACAAGGATGAAGCAGTAAAATCGCCAGTAGCACGGCCTCCGAATGTTACATTATTGATATTCAATGTTTCAAAAACATAATCAAGGTTGACATCATTCAGCCGGAGTACTATCATATCTTCGGGGTTTGGGGATGCCGCACCGTTGACACGAATATGCTGGGATTCATGGGCTATTTCAAAATTATTGACCGATATCTGTTTGTCACGTATTGAAATGTCTGCCGGATGCATTTGCCATATAGTATCATTGAAAATGATTTGAGACGGATTTATTTTCACTTCTGCCTGTAAGGATTTATCTTTATCCGGTCTAAAGATATGTGTGGACGTGTTTATTTCTCCGCAATATGTTTTTGCCATATCATTATTCCAGTTTATGATAAGATCTACGTTATCTTGTAAGGCTGAGCTCCGCAGGTTCCAGTTTGTATGTGAATTGAGTTTTTTATTGAACATGCTTACTTCTGCCAACAGGGATATTTTCCCGTTACTTTTATTCAAAGTAACAGTTATGTCTTCCAGTTGCTTTTTTTTATGCCATAAATAAGGCGCACTGAAAGAGAGGTTTATTCGGTCTGAGGGATCGCTCAGACTGCCTTGTAATATAGCCCGATCCGTAAGAGTGACAGGTAAATTAAATATCCGGGCCATTTCAATATTGGGCTCGAATGTGAAATAGTAAGAAAAATCGTTTTCATTGTCATATTCGTTTTGTTTCGGTAATTCCGGTAATAAAGAAGGAAGTGCCGAAGAAAGCAACTTATATGCCGATTGCTTTAATGTGCTGAAACGATATTTTCCGGTGATGGACCCGTTTATATAGTCCGAAGTTATGGCGATGGATTGAGGATAAGTCTGGTTATGTGCTTCTATGGTAAATTGGGCTATTTTAAAATCTTCTTTGCCATTAGAGAACTTTACGCTGTCCAGTTTAATGGTTCCATTCGAATTATCCAGATTATTACCTGTGAAATTGGCATCGGTGGCGAACGATAGTTCGTAACCGGGATATTGCTTGGTAAGATGTAGTTTATGCAGATTAATTTTGCTTCCCCGGATAGTCAGGTCGAATTCCGGTTTTATTTTGTTTATGTCGGCTAATCCTTCTATCCGTAATTTACCGTTAGGATCTTCTATATTTATGAAGCCTTCATATCTGTTGTCCCCGAAAATGCCGTTGATCTCGATATTTTCATACGGATAATCGTTATAATCCACACGATTTATAATTCCGTTTATAGAACCTTCGGGTGCTTTTTTCCCTGTCTTTTTTGCATCCAGTTGAATAGACAAGCTTACTTTACCATAAGGATTTTTTTGTCCGAATAAGTTATAAAGGTCAAATTCTTTGGTTTCTACAATGCCTGTGCATATATGTGTATTTCGCGCCGTGTCGTTGCGGAGAGTGAGATCGGAATGTACGCTCCCACAGTCTGAGGATAATATGCCGCAGGCCGATAAATCACTTAAATATCCCGATAAATCTCCATTGAAATGGATATTTCCCAAGCGGCTGAGTACAGGAATAAAGGAAGCGTCTTTTTGGTTCAGGTTTTCTATTAATAACCTGGTACCTTCTGCCGTAGCGTTCAGCTCTATAGGTTTGCATTCCAGTCTTGTTCTTTTTTTGTCGGTAATATAGTTCAGGTTCATATCTCCGGTTACAGATACGTTTCCCTGACTCGTTTGTAATTTTATTTGTTTTATTTTCATTTGGTTGATGCTTCCGGACAGGTCGACGGAAAAAGAAACAGGAGAAGTGAAATAAGATAATGCCGGGACAAAAGGCGATGCGTCCTGTAGTACTAATTTTGAATTATCCAGTTTGAAATGTATTTGTGCGCTATCGCAGAATTGTTGCAAAGAGTCCACGTGGGACATGTTTATTGTAGCGGCAGTTGAGGAAATTTGACTTTTGTTCAGGTGGATGAGTAGATTGTTTAACGTCGCTTCTTGTGTGTTCGTGATAAAACGGAAACTCATTCGTTTTAATGCGAATCCCGATTTTTCTTCAAAACTCAACCGTTTAACGAACATGTTGATAGAATCTCGTGTAAATGCTTTAAGTGAAATGGTCGACAGGAGATTATGCACTTCTATGTGATTCTTGTCAAATAGTCCAGGAGCTTTCCCGGACTCGGACAATACGTCGTATTGTATCCTTCCTCTTCGAATAAGGGCCGAATTAATACGTAGGTCTATGTTGTTTTTTTGCTTCGGTTTATCCTTCTTAAAAGCGTCGATAATGAACTGGAAATTCGGAACTGAGTCGGGGTGTGCTTTGGAAATGCGTGCGTCTACTCCGAATAACTGTATATTGTTAAATACCAGATGTTGATAAAATAGATCCGATATCTCGATTCCGGCTGCCAGTTTTTTTGCATATAATAATGTATCACCTTGCTGATCAGGAATCAAAACCCCGAATAGCTCGAGTTTATTGAAAGGTGATATATTTATTCTGTCGATTTGTACCGGAGTATGCAGGAGTGCTGTCAATTCTGTGACACCGGCCTTTTTTA
This sequence comes from Barnesiella propionica, assembly GCF_025567045.1. Taxonomy (NCBI): domain Bacteria; kingdom Pseudomonadati; phylum Bacteroidota; class Bacteroidia; order Bacteroidales; family Barnesiellaceae; genus Barnesiella; species Barnesiella propionica. The sequence goes on from NZ_JAOQJK010000002.1 coordinate 116,457, forward strand.
CTTTTTCCTGTATAGACGGAATAAGTAAAAGTGTATATATCCCCACGTAGAGTATTACAAGGATGATCAGGGGGATTTTTATCAGATGTTTAAATATTGAAAATAATCTTCTCATAACTATAAGCAGACAAAAATATTACTTTTCATTGAATAAATCTCCATTTAATTGGTTTTTATTGTTTAATTTCGTCCCCGGTTTCATCACTGTTCAATGAAATGAGTAATTAACGACATTAGTTATATGAGTACAATTATTTTAGGGATAGAATCTTCTTGTGACGATACGTCCGCTGCGGTGATCCGTGACGGAGTTATCATGTCCAATGTCATTGCAAGTCAGGCTGTACATGAAGCGTTTGGCGGTGTGGTTCCCGAACTTGCATCCAGGGCTCATCAACAAAATATAATTCCGGTGGTATCCGAAGCCATTAAACGGGCTGGGATCGCCAAAGAAGAATTGAATGCTATCGCTTTCACGCGGGGCCCCGGCTTATTGGGTTCACTACTCGTAGGGACCTCTTTCGCTAAAGGGCTTGCCACTTCGTTGAATATTCCCATGGTCGATGTAAACCATTTGCAGGCGCATGTCCTGGCTCATTTTATTAAAGAGAGTGAGGATGATAATGATCAACCGTCCTTTCCATTTCTTTGCCTGTTAGTATCCGGTGGTAATTCTCAGATTATTCTGGTTAAGGCTTATAACGATATGGAGGTGATAGGGCAAACTATAGACGATGCCGCCGGAGAAGCGTTCGATAAATGTGCCAAAGTAATGGGTATGCCTTATCCGGGGGGACCTATTGTTGATCGTTTGGCAAAGGAAGGCAATCCTAAAGCATTTGTTTTGAGTAAGCCTCATATTGCCGGATATAATTATAGTTTCAGCGGGCTTAAAACTTCTTTTCTGTATTTACTGAGGGATAATTTGAAGGAAAATCCCGATTTCATCGAAAAAAACAAGGCCGATTTGTGTGCTTCATTACAAGCAACAGTAGTATCTATTCTGATGGATAAATTATATAGGGCTGCTCGTGATCTGGGAATAAAAGAAGTAGCGGTGGCCGGCGGGGTTTCTGCTAATTCCGGAGTTAGGGGTGCTTTTGAAGATTATTCAAAACGGTACGGATGGAAGATTCATTTGCCTAAATTCGCTTTTACAACCGATAATGCGGCGATGGTCGCTATAACCGGGTATTATAAATTCCTTGATAAACAATTTTGTCCTGTTTCCGAGGTTCCTTTTGCCCGGGTAGAATTATGATATAATGGAATATAATGCTCTGTTCTGGATAATAATTTTTATTGTGACAGGCGAATATCTTTTGTCCCAATATTTGTCATTATGTAACCGTAGAGCGGCTTCTCAGGAACTTCCTGAGCTTCTTGCCGGATTTTATGACAAAGAACAGTATGCACGGCAACAAGATTATTTCAAGGTGAATAATCGCTTCGGAAGTGTTACTTCTACGCTCATGTGGATACTTACAGTAATATTGCTGTGTATCGGATTTTTCGGATGGCTGAACGGCAAAAGTCTGGAAATAACATCTTCGCCTGTTTTGTCGGCTTTAGTGTTTTTCGGGATCGTAGGTTTGGGAAGCGAATTGATAAGTTTGCCGGTGGAATGGTATGAAACTTTTGTTATTGAAGAACGTTTCGGATTCAACCGAATGACAAAATGTACTTTTATTCTGGATAAAATCAAATCTTTATTATTGACGGCTTTGATAGGAGGCATGCTATTGGGACTTACCGTATATTTATATGAGATATTCGGTCAGATGTTCTGGATTTCGGCTTGCTGTGCCGTCATGCTGGTGCTCACTTTCATGAGCCTTTTTTATTCGCAGTGGATAGTTCCGGTTTTTAATAAACAGACTCCTTTAGAGTCCGGGGAATTGCGTAATGCTATAGAAGACTTTGCCTCTGAAGCAGGTTTTCAGATTCATGATATATATGTGATAGACGGTTCGCGTCGGTCTACCAAAGCCAATGCTTATTTTAGCGGCTGGGGCGCTACTAAAAGAATCGTATTATATGATACGCTTATACAGGATTTTTCGGTTCATGAAATAGTTGCCGTTCTTGCCCATGAGATGGGACATTGTAAGCATAATGATACATTGAAGATGTGGAGTCTTTCGATATTTAATGTGTTGTTATTGTTTTTTCTTTTTTCTTTGACAATCGATAATACTTATTTGGCCGGAGCTTTGGGAAGCCGGGAGTCATCGTTTATGCTTTCGTTGGTTGCGTTTTCTTTGTTATATACGCCAGTGAGCCTGGTGACGGGGCTTGTGATTAATAGTATGACACGCCGGGCTGAATACGCTGCCGATCTTTATGCCGCATCTTGTGGTCTGGCAGTTCCCCTGATAGAAGGATTAAAAAAAATATCGGTGAAGTCGCTGACTAATTTGACCCCTGATAAACGATATGTATGGTTTTATTATTCGCATCCTACGCTTTTACAACGTATGGCTAATTTAAATAAAAGAAAGGATTTGCTATGAATGTCGAAATTGTTGTTATAGGAGATGAGTTGCTGATCGGGCAAGTGATTGATACCAATTCCAACTGGATCGCTCGTGAAATGAATAAAATAGGATGGGAGGTAACTGAAATTACTACGGTTCGTGATCGCAAAGAAGAAATGGTATCTGCGTTCGACCAGGCTTTTTCCCGGGTGGATGTTGTTCTGGTAACAGGAGGCTTGGGACCGACCAAGGATGATATAACCAAACAGACATTATGCGAGTATTTCGGTGGAAAACTTGTACTGGACGAATCGGTACTTATTAATATTGAAAGGCTGTTCCGGCTACGTAATATTCCTATGAATGTACTTACTCATGATCAGGCTTATGTTCCGGACGTTTGCACCGTAATACAGAATGAAGTGGGTACCGCCCCTGTCATGTGGTTCGAAAAAGAAGGGAAAGTTCTGGTTTCCATGCCGGGAGTTCCTTTTGAAATGAAAGCAGTTATGATTGGTGAAGTAATTCCCAGGCTGCGTGCACGCTTTTGTCTGGATTCGGCGATACTTCATTATACTTGTCTGGTAAAAAATTATACGGAATCCAGACTGGCGGGTTTTCTGACAGACTTTGAATCTGCGTTGCCATCTTGTGTAAAATTGGCATATCTGCCTGCTCCCGGAGTGATAAGATTGAGATTGACGGCCCGGGGAACCGATGAAGAAGAATTGAAAAAAATATTGGATGAGCAAGCTTGTAAACTTAACAGGCTGATAGGAGACGATGTATTTTGTAATGAAGATACGTCGCTGGCGGGAGCATTAGGGCTCATATTATTACGTAAGAATATGACTTTGGCTACAGCCGAAAGTTGTACCGGAGGTAACATAGCGCATGAAATAACACGGATACCCGGTAGTTCTGCTTATTATAAAGGAAGTGTGGTTTCTTATGCTAATGAAATAAAGGAACATGTATTAGGCGTAAGTCCTGTTTCTTTGGAAAGAGCCGGAGCCGTGAGCCGTGAAGTAGTGGAACAAATGGCTTTAGGAGCGTGCCGGGTATTGAATACTTCTTGTTCTATCGCTACGTCGGGCATTGCGGGTCCCGGCGGAGGAACACCTGAGAAACCGGTAGGTATGGTATGGATAGCTTGTTGTATTGGTTCGGATGTAGTCTCGGAAGAGTTCCGTTTTGCCAGTACCAGAGAATACAATATAGAGCGTGCGACAAGTGCTGCCATGCTTAGAATGATTAAATTTCTTACGGAAGAACATCTCCAAAAATAAATATATTTTGAATTTTACCGTTCTAAAATTTGGAACGTATTTACAAAATCATTTACTTTGCACTCTGTTTGTGAAAGCAGTATGAAATTAATAAAAAAATAAAGATAGCGATGTCAAAGATTTGTCAAATTACAGGAAAAAAAGCTTTGGTTGGCAACAACGTTTCGCACTCCAAGAGAAGAACGAAAAGAAAATTTAATGTCAACCTGTTTACTAAAAAGTTCTTTTGGGTAGAACAGAATTGCTGGATTAGCCTGACTATTTCAGCTGCTGGTCTTCGTACCATCAACAAGTTAGGCTTGGATGCTGCTTTGAAACAAGCAGCCGGAAAAGGTTATTTAAACGCATAATTTAGAAGAGAGTTAGAAAAATGGCAAAGAAAGCTAAAGGTAATAGAGTACAAGTTATCCTTGAATGTACGGAGCACAAAACAAGTGGTATGCCCGGCACGTCAAGATACATTACCACCAAAAACAGAAAAAATACCACAGAGAGATTGGAATTGAAAAAATATAACCCGATTCTGAAAAAAGTAACTATTCACAAAGAAATTAAATAAGCTTGAACCATGGCAAAGAAAACAGTTGCATCATTGCAGAAAGGCGAAGGCCGTACCTATTCTAAGGTAATTAAAATGGTGAAATCACCTAAAACAGGAGCTTATATTTTTCAAGAAGAAATGGTTCCTAATGACGCAGTTAAAGACTCTCTTAAGTAAGAATTTTACTTTAAACGATATGAAAAAACTTTCTCACACGAAATGTGCGGGGAAGTTTTTTTTTAACATAATAAATTTATAGCTTTGCATTGCGAATATTTCGCTATTTCTAATTTTGATAAATATTGTAGATCATGGGATTGTTCAGCTTTTTTTCAAAAGAAAAAAAAGAGACTTTGGATAAAGGTCTTTCTAAAACAAAAGAAGGCGTTTTTTCTAAACTGGCCCGGATAGTTGCCGGTAAATCAAAAGTTGATGACGATATACTGGACGATCTTGAAGAAGTTCTGATTACTTCCGATGTTGGAGTCGATACGACTTTGCGGATAATAGAACGGATTGAGAAGAGAGTGGCCCGCGATAAATATGTGAGTACCAGTGAACTGAAAGCTCTTTTAAGAGAAGAGATTACTGCACTGCTTACTGAGAATAGCGGGACGGACGAGAGTGAATTTACAGTACCGCAAGACAAGAAGCCTTATGTTATTATGGTCGTCGGAGTGAACGGTGTAGGTAAAACTACTACTATTGGGAAACTGGCATACCAATATAAGAAAAATGGAAATAGCGTATATTTAGGTGCGGCTGATACTTTCAGGGCTGCTGCTGTAGAACAATTGGTTATATGGGGAGAACGGGTAGGAGTACCGGTGATAAAACAAAAAATGGGAGCCGATCCGGCTTCCGTTGCCTATGATGCGCTTAGTTCGGCGAAGGCAAATAATGCCGATGTCGTAATTATAGACACAGCCGGTCGTCTTCACAATAAAGTGAATTTGATGAATGAGCTGACCAAGATAAAAAATGTTATGGAGAAAGTCGTTCCGGGTGCTCCTCATGAAGTATTATTGGTTCTTGACGGTTCGACAGGACAGAATGCTTTCGAACAGGCTAAACAATTTACAGCAGCTACTGAAGTGAATGCTTTGGCAATAACCAAACTGGACGGTACGGCAAAGGGAGGAGTGGTAATAGGTATATCGGATCATTTTAAAATGCCCGTTAAATATATAGGACTGGGAGAGGGTATGGAAGACCTGCAGGTTTTTCGCCGTCAGGAATTCGTAGATTCTCTTTTCGGGGATTGAATCGGACCGGATTTATACCGGAGGTATAGTTCAGGCACGCACTCATAAGACTGTTACGGAGTTTTTTACACCGGCAGTAGTATGGATTCGTGCTTTTTATATATAAAGAAATATGGTAAAAAACAGAATAGATATTATTACATTAGGGTGTTCCAAAAATCTGGTGGATTCGGAACATTTAATGCGGCAGTTCGCGGTAGCAGGTTACGAAGTGAGGCATGACGCTGCAAGAGTGACGGGAGAGATTGTGGTGGTGAATACTTGCGGTTTTATTGGTGATGCTAAGGAAGAGTCGGTTAATATGATTTTGGCTCTGGTAGACAAGAAAGCAAAACGTAAAATACGTAAACTTTATGTAATGGGGTGTCTGGCCGAACGCTACCGGAAGGATTTGGAAACGGAAATACCCGAAGTTGATAAATTCTATGGAAAGTTCGACTGGAAAGATCTTCTTTCCGATTTGGGAAAAACATATGACGAGCGCTATGATTTGGAACGTGTACTTACTACGCCTCCGCATTATGCATATATCAAAATTGCAGAGGGCTGTAACCGTTTTTGTTCTTATTGCGCCATTCCTATAATTACCGGACGTTATGTTTCATATCCGATGGAAAAGATTCTTGAAGAAGTCGAATTGTTGGTCTCTCAAGGAGTGAAGGAATTTCAGGTGATAGCACAAGACCTCTCTTATTACGGACTTGACCTGTATAAGGAACTGAAATTACCGGAACTTATCGACCGAATGGCCTCTATTCCCGGAGTAGGCTGGATACGGCTGCATTATGCATATCCGTCTCAATTTCCTTATGATTTGTTACCTGTCATGAAGAAACATAAGAATGTCTGTAAATATCTTGATATTGCATTACAACATGTCAGTGATAATATGCTGGATAAAATGCACCGTCATGTGACCCGTAAGGAAACTTATGAGTTGCTGGAACGCATACGGAGGGAAGTTCCCGGAATACATATCCGTACAACGCTTATGGTAGGACATCCGGGTGAGACCGGGGCTGATTTCGAAGAATTGAAACAATTTGTAAAAGATATGCGTTTTGAAAGGATGGGGGCTTTCACTTATTCAGAGGAAGAAGGTACATTTTCGGCCAGACATTATACCGATGATATACCGGAAGATGTGAAACGGGCTCGTCTGGATGAACTTATGGAGTTACAGGAAAGCATCGCGGCTGAAATAAATACAGGGAAAATAGGGGAAGTTCTGCAAGTGATAGTAGATCGCGAAGAAGATGATTATTATGTAGGCCGTACTGAGTATGATTCTCCTGAGGTGGATCCCGAAGTGCTTATTTCAAAAGATACACCTTTAAACATAGGCGAGTTTTATAAAGTGAGAATAACAGATGCAATGCCATTCGAACTTATAGCCGAGTTAGTCTGATATAGATATGGAATTTATAGATATTCAACATGTAATTGCGGAAGCCCAGAGTCATTGTTTAGCGGGGAATATTCCTTTTTTTTCTTATAGAAAACCTGGTGAAGAGATGGTTTTCGGAGCGCAAATTTCGGGAAATGATGTATCTTGTCCTAGCTCCGCAGAAGCGTTTTTGCAAGAAGGTTTTTTATTAGTTCCGTTCAATATGCATGGTTCTGATGTTCCTGTTTTTATTAGAGGAGAAATAAATACTTTACAAAAACGGACATTAGATTTAAAAGCACTATCGGATAAAAGTTTTTTCCAGGAAGACAGTTGCTTTTCTGTAACAGATGTCGCGTTTGAAATGTATCGCCGGCAGATTGAAAACATGACCTCGTATATGCGTCAGGGAAAACTGAATAAAGCCGTTCTTTCACGGACGATCACGTTGAATAAAGCTATATATGACGATGTGGTACCTTTGTTTTTCCGGCTTGCAGAACAATATCCGGAAGCTTTTGTTTTTCTGGTCTCCACAGGTAAATACAGTTGGATAGGAGCTACACCCGAAACTTTCTTTTCAAAAAACGAAACAGGATTTTTTACAATGGCTCTTGCCGGTACAAGAAAAACCGGTACAAAAGGAGAATGGGGAGAAAAAGAACTGGAAGAACAACGTATCGTAACCGATTATATATATAAAGCTATTACTGATATTGGAATTACTCCGGAGGTGGAGGGCCCCTTTTCCCGTAATGCTGGTCCTGTGGAGCATCTATGTACTACTTTTAAAGGATATACGGAGCTTTCTTTTGAACAAGCTGCAGCTTTGGTAGGTGCTTTGCATCCTACTCCCGCCGTAGGCGGATTTCCGAAAGATGAAGCAATAAGGCTGATTCTGGAACAGGAGTGCCACGACAGAAGATATTACGGTGGATATCTGGGACCTTTGCATGGTAACGGATGTTTCGATTTATTTGTGAATTTGCGCAGTATGGAATTTAACCGTCATCAGGTACGCCTTTATATCGGTGGTGGTATCACTGCTCAATCGGAACCGTTGTCCGAATGGAACGAGACGGTTGCTAAGTCCCGTACATTACTGGATATGATAAAATAAAGAATAAGTATGGAAACGACAGATAAAGAGGCTTGTCTTATACTGGTTGATTTACTGGTAAAAAAAGGAGTTAGACGTGCCGTGCTTTCTCCGGGTTCACGAAACGCTCCTTTACTCGTAGCCTTTGCCCGTACCCGTGAGATAGAGCATTATGTGATGGTGGATGAGAGGAGCGCTGCTTTTATGGCTTTGGGAATGTGCCAGCAAACAGGTGAACCGGTTGCTTTGATATGTACTTCGGGCAGTGCATTGCTCAATTACGCTCCTGCTGTAGCCGAAGCTTATTATCAGCATTTACCTCTTATCGTGATCTCTGCCGACCGTCCGGTTGAATGGATAGACCAGAATGATAGCCAGACGATAAGGCAGCAAGATGCCTTACGTCCTCTTGTTAAAAGAGTATGTACTTTTCCGACGGCTGTTTTTGGAGAAGAAGAACGCTGGTATATCAATCGTATGGTGAATGATGCGTTGAATTATGCTGTAAGAGGAGAAAAAGGTCCTGTGCATATTAACGTGCCGTTGAGAGAGCCTTTATGTGAGGTGCGGTTTTGCGAAAAAATAAGCTCCAGGAATGTAATAGTTACGGAACCGGAATCAGTATTAAGCGAATGGGATTTATCCCAAATGACACAGGAATATTCTTCGGCCGGTAGGGTTATGATCATTGCGGCATTCGGATCGCCGGATAAGGAGCTGAATACGGCGCTTTCTGCTTTAGCCGGTCTGGATAATACGATTGTATTTACAGAAAGTATAGCGAACCTGAAAGATGAACGTTTTATCTCTACGATAGACAGGGTGCTTTCGGTCACAACCCGGGAAGAAAAAAAATCATTAGCTCCCGATTTGCTGATTACGCTGGGAGGAGCATTGGTCTCTCGTATCATAAAAAAATATTTGAGGGATAATCCTCCGAAATATCACTGGTATTTCAGTAAAAGTGAATTTCTTATCGATACGATGCAATGTATTACCCGGCAGGTAACTGTAAATGCTTCTTCCGCTTTGGAGCGATTGAGTAAAACAGTCGTTTCTCCAGAGAGCGATTATTCGGTGAACTGGCATAGACAAGCCTCTTTGGCAACTCGTCTGCATGATTCGTATGTTTCGGGAGTCGGATGGTGCGATTTGAAAGCATTTTCTCTTATTTTGCCGGCAATACCGCAAGGTACGGCTTTACAACTATCCAACGGAACTTCGGTGCGGTATGCACAGCTTTTCCCGTGTGAACAGGTATCAAGGGCCGATGCAAATCGCGGTGTGAGCGGTATAGACGGTTCTACGTCTACGGCATTGGGAGCTTCCTGTGTATATGAAGGGACGACTCTTCTTATTACGGGAGATATGAGTTTTACATATGACGTTAACGGTTTAGCCTCTTCTTATAATTCCCCTCGTTTTAAAATTATCGTAATGTGTAATGGCGGAGGTGGAATATTCCGTTTTATTAAGGGACCGAGCGATCTGAAAGAATTGGAAGAATGTTTCGAAGTAGCCAGAGATATTCCGGTAGAGGGATATGCTGCATTATTCGGATATCGTTTTTTTCGGGCCTCGAATGAGGAAGAATTGAAGTCGTTGCTTCCTGTGTTTTTTGCAGAAGATAAGTCTCCGGCTATTCTCGCAGTAGAAACTCCCCGTGTAGAAAACAGTGTAGTGCTTCGCGGGTATTTCCGTCGTCGTCCCCGATAAAGCCGTCTTATCGTTTTAATATACCGGCGTTGATGTGTAAGGCTAAAGATATGCCTATTTGAGAACCTCCGATATTTATATCCGATTTGTAATTTGTTCCTGTAATGAATATTTTGGTACGGATAGAGTATATGTCGTTTTCTCCTCCTGCATTGCGTAAAATAAAAGATTGTGCTGCTCTGAAATTGTAGATGTTTTTAAATCTGAAATCAAAACATAATCCTGCATTCCAGCTGTTACTTTCGTTTTTAAGAATCATATATTTATCTTCATTCTTATATTTTTTGGAATATGTTGAGCCGTTATACCCTGCAAACGGGATAAGTGCGAACCTGGGAGTAGAATAAATTTCGTAAGCCAGGGAGAACATACCATTTAAATATTGAAGGTTTTTTCCTCTTTCCCATATTTTGTTGCTGCCGTCATATAATAAAAGTATATCTTCTTTTGGAGTCGCATTTCCTATATTATAATCGAACATTAAATATATCCGTTGCCAACCAAGTTCAAAACCCAAATTCAGACATGGTGCAGCGTTATATAATTTTCCTATATCTCCGGTCGGGATGATATAGCTTCCTCCGAGATATACACTTACATTGAATTTACGTTTAAATGTTTTTTGTAATACAGGCTCCGGATTCTCTACCAGGGCTTTATTCACATATAATTCCCATTCTTCTAAACGATTCTCATTTAGACCGTTTTTTGTTTCTTCATCTATAATCTTTTTTTGTTTTTCAAAATCATCCAGTACATACTTGTAGTCTGCAATCATGTTATAGTTACCTGCAAACAACTGTTGTTGTATAAACCTTCTGTATACTTCGAGCAAGTCATAATTCAGTTGGGCAAAGCGTATGGCATTTATATTTGCTGAATCGGTGATATATGAGTTTTTCCGGTCGAACAGGTTTTCTACTTTATAGTATTTATATGTGATTCCATTATATTTTTCTTTTCCATTGGTTATTTCCAATCTGATGGAGTCTTTAGATGGTATTCCTTTGAATGTGTTTTGACCTTTAAAATCTTCTTGAGAGAGTTTTCCGCTTTTCCATTTTTTTACGTCAGTCTCATTCGTTTGTGTGTGAACAGGAAAGAAAAATAAAAGAAGAGAAATTAATAGTAAGAATCTTAGAAATGTGTTTTGCATGATATGTGATATTTGAATGATATTTACAAATATATATAAAATAATAGGAATAGAAATATAATGGGCTGCTGAAATAAACGTTTATATTGGGAATCCGAGTATAACGTCATAGACTTATAATAAATAGATAAAAAAAGAGATACCTTTTTTATAAAGGTATCTCACAAATCTGAAAGTATTTAGGTTATGCTTATTTAACCTCAATGCATTTTTGTATCTTGGTCGCTTCTTCGTTTCGTTTAGGAATATCCACAGTCAATACGCCATCTTCAACTTGTGCAGTAATTTTGTCTTTTTCAACATCATTAGGCAATATCATTGTTTGTTGAAATTTAGAGTATGAAAATTCCCGGCGCAGATATCGGCTGTTCTTTTTCTCTTCTTTCTTTTGTTCTTTTTTCTCCATGGCGATAACTAAATTATTATCTTCGTCAATGTGGACATTAAAATCTTTTTTAGTCATACCCGGAGCAGCTAATTCGATTTTATAATCGTTTTCGCTTTCGATTACGTTAATAGCAGGAGCTGTGGCATTGGCTCTTTCCATCCAGTCGTTATCAAAGAAATCATTAAAGATACTTGGTAACCAATTCTGAGTTCTTCTTACAGGCATCATAATTTAATCTCCTATCATTTAGTTAAACATTCGGTTTTATTGGAACTGAGTTTTTTAACTTAGTTCATTTGATATGAGACAAATACAATGCCAATATAAGAAAACTGACATTTTGTAACTATATAAATGATATATACTGTAAAAATGTCTTTTATTGTGTAAAAATGTCATGTTATATTAAAATTAAAGATGAATACTTGTGGATAGTCTTTAATATTGAAATTATTTTTTTAACAGCAATATAAAGTAAAGCGTATGTAGAATTAATGCCGATTGAATAATTCTTGCCTGTGATATTATAACTCATCGTTGGTTTTTATTAACTTTGAAGAATTGAAAATGGAAATATCAAACTTTTAAATATAAAATTATGGCTACGAGAGAATGGAAGAAAATAAAAGATTATGAAGATATTAAATTTGATTTTTTTGAAGGAATAGCGAGAATTATGATAAACCGTCCGCAAGTATATAATGCCTTTCGTCCTCAGACTAATTTTGAAATGCTGGATGCTATGGCGATATGCCGGGAGAGAAATGAAATCGGTGTTGTCGTTCTGACAGGTGCCGGAGATAAAGCCTTCTGTTCGGGAGGAGATCAAAAAGTAAAAGGAATAGGCGGTTATATCGATGAAAACGGAGTACCCCGGCTTAATGTGCTGGATTTACATAAAGCTATTCGTTCTATTCCTAAGCCGGTTATTGCTATGGTAAACGGCTATGCCATAGGGGGTGGCCATGTGCTTCATGTCGTGTGTGATTTGACGATTGCATCCGAAAATGCCCGTTTCGGTCAAACAGGCCCTAAGGTAGGCAGTTTCGACGGAGGGTTCGGTTCTTCATATCTGGCACGTGTGGTGGGACAAAAGAAAGCCCGGGAAATATGGTTCTTGTGTCGTCAATATACTGCTAAGGAAGCAGAAGATATGGGTCTGGTAAATAAAGTTGTACCATTTGAGAAACTGGAAGATGAGACTGTCGATTGGTGTAAAACGATACTCCAGCGCAGCCCGATGGCTATACGAATGATAAAACGTGCATTAAATGCCGAGCTAGACGGGCAGCACGGTCTTATGGAATTTGCCGGAGATGCCACTTTGATGTACTATCTGATGGAAGAGGCACAGGAAGGAAAGAACGCTTTCCTGGAAAAAAGAGATCCCGATTTTCAGAAATTCCCTAAATTCCCCGGATAAAATGCAGGCAGCTTTCACACGCTATGTATTGCAGTTTAAAACACCTTCAGGAACTTCCAGGGGAATTTTACGTGAAAAGGAAACGTATTTTATCAAAATATGGGAGACAGCTTCTCCCGATATTTTTGGTATAGGGGAGTGTGCTCTTTTCCGGGGATTAAGTGCGGAGGATAATCCGGAGTATGAAGCTAAATTAGCACAAGTTTGCCATAGTATAAACGACGTAACTTTAGATTCGTTAAAGGATTGGAGTTCTATTTGGTTCGGCCTGGAAACTGCTTTGAACGATTTAAGAAATGGTGGCCGCAGAGTTATTTTTCCCGGAGAGTTCGTGCAAGGAAAACAAAAGATAGAGATCAATGGTCTTATCTGGATGGGTGACAGGGAGACTATGAAGCAACGCATTGAGGAGAAATTAAGAGCCGGCTTTCGGTGTATAAAATTGAAAATAGGAGCCATAGACTTTAGTAGCGAGTTGGATTTGCTGCAATATATACGTTCCCGTTTCGATAAACATACTGTGGAGTTGCGTGTGGACGCCAACGGTGCTTTTGATCCGGCGGAAGCTTTACAAAAGCTGCAAATGTTGTCGAGATATGATTTACACTCTATCGAGCAGCCTGTTCGGCAAGGGCAATGGGAAGTGATGGCGGAGCTGTGCAGGCGTTCTCCTGTACCTATAGTTTTGGATGAAGAATTGATAGGAATAAACGATTTGATCGAAAAAACAGCTTTGCTGGAAACTATCAGACCGGCATATATTATTTTAAAGCCTGCTTTGGCCGGAGGATTTTCCGGTTCGTCCGAATGGATCTCGTTAGCTGAGGAACGGGGAATCGGATGGTGGGTGACATCCGCGCTTGAGTCTAATGTTGGCTTGAATGCTATTGCTCAATGGACAGGTATGATGCCAGTCACAATGCCGCAGGGTCTGGGAACGGGTGGTTTATATGTCAATAATATAGGATCGCCTCTATACCAGAACGGTTCTTCTATCGCCTATGACCCGCAGAAAGAATGGATTTTACCGATGGAATCATGGAAATAAATGTAAATCATATCTTATGTACTTCCTGGAGTGAATTGGAACAGGCTGCTTTACCCGAAGTCGTTGCTTTTTTAAGGGAGTGGTATGACGGTTCACCCTATATTGTCGCTCATACTTCCGGTTCGACCGGAATACCTAAAGAATTAAAATTGCTAAAATGTGATATGGAAGCTTCGGCTAAACTCACGAATGATTATTTTGGAATTGATCGAACGTCTGTTTTGCTGTTGTGTCTGTCTCCCGATTATATTGCAGGAAAAATGATGATAGTAAGGGCTTTGTGTTCCGGCGCTTGTTTATTGACTGTCTCTCCGTCTTCACATCCCTTGGACAAGATAGAAGAAAAGATTGATTTTGCGGCTATGGTACCCATGCAGGTTCAGAAGATACTGGAAAATGAATCTGGTAAATCACGTTTAAACCGCATAAAAAAACTCATAATCGGAGGAGCTCCCGTTTCTCAGGAGTTGGAAAGTAAATTGAAAAACTTGTCTGTCGCCAGTTATATTACGTATGGTATGACAGAAACCGTGTCTCATGTGGCTTTAAGACAACTGAATGATGGGTCGAATATCTATTTTGCGTTAGGAGATATTTCATTTTCGGAAGATAATAGGAATTGTCTGGTTATACACGCACCTCATCTGAGCCAAAAAGTATTTGTGACCAATGACGTCGTGTCATTGTGTGATAGAACGCATTTTATTTGGAGAGGCCGTTTTGATTGGGTGATAAATTCAGGCGGAGTGAAAATATTCCCCGAATCCATCGAAAAAAAGCTGGCTTCGGTCATACCGGTAAGATTTTTTGTAACGGGAGTTGATGATGTTCTTTTAGGACAAAAGGTGGTATTGGTCTTGGAGGGTGAAATGTGGGATGAGAAGGAAGAACAAAAATTGAGAGCATGCATGAATAATATCCTGGGACGTTATGAACAACCTCGTGAAATAAAATATATGCCTGTTTTCAGGGAAACCGCTTCCGGCAAAATAATAAGAGAAATACACTGATTTTATTTCGGGTATGTGTTGCACGATGTTTTACCTGATAACGGTTGTTATGATGATATATATTACATGAGTAGTATAATAATAAGCATAGATGGAATGCCATCTATGCTTATTTCTTTTTAAGAGTTGAACTTTTCTTTTACCCTGTCGGTACCTTGCTGTACTTTTTCTTTCACCGTATCGGCTATTTCCGTACCTTTTTCTTTGGCGACGTTTACGGCATGTTTCGTTTTTTCTTTTAATTCCGATGTTTGTTCTCTCGCCTGTTCTTTAGCATTGTCCATAGAGTTCTTCGTTTTTTCCTGAGCAATGTTTGCAGCTTCTTTCAGATTTTCTTTTGCTGCATCTACTTTTTGTTTCACTTCTTTGTCCATAATCATGTAATTTGGTTTAATTGTAATACAATGATTATAGCTGAAAGTTTGCAGTATTAAGCTTCTTTGTTCTATCGTTTCGTTTATTTTAAAAGAAATGATATAATAAATGAAAAGCCCTTTTGAATCTTAAAGAATCAAAAGGGCTTTTTATGAGCCACGACCGGGACTCGAACCCGGGACCTTTTCGTTACGAATGAAATGCTCTACCGACTGAGCTATTGTGGCGAAAACGGTGCAAATGTAATGCTTTTTAATCGTTGAAACAACCTTTTTACAAAAAAAATGCGGAACTTTTTTGTTGAAATAAAAAGTAACGGGAATAAATAATTTTATTCCCGTTACTTTTATTGTTTTAGTATATTGATATCCGGCTATTTATAAGCACTTTTCACACTGAAGATCATATTTACCTTGATGTTTTCGGTATCGAGGTGTACTAATGCGGGACCCATTACGAAAGGAATTATTTCATTCACTACAACGGAACTTGAATAACCGTTCGATACGGTTTCGGTATATACCCATACCGGAGTTAGTACTATTTCTTCGTCTTCTGCTGTCGCATTTCCATCAGGATTATTTTTCATGATATTCGTAATATAATCTCTCAGATTACCGAAATCATATTCTTTTTTGGTACTGTTATATGTTGCATAAAAAGAATTTTTATTGTCCGGTAATTCTTTATCTTCAAAGAATTTATCTTTTTTTGATTTACGGATAAATAACAAATATTGAGGCGGTTCTATATCGTATTTCGTTTTTACCGGTGAAAATGCCGGTACTTTAAAAGATATTGTATTCAGAACACCTTGGGCATTTCCGTCTTCTTTTAATCTGTTTTTGTATGTGTCGATGATCTTTTGAGCAGGAAAATTTATAATAGCATCATATCCTACAGGAGCCTGAATGTAGACGTCTCCATTATTGACGGCTTCTTCTATTTTAGCATCAGGCGTTAATTGTATATGATTTACCGAATTGATTTCGGGGGTGACCGCCAGGAATTGTTGGCTTGCGTTGTATAACGATTCTTTCCCGTCGTCGTCGGTTTTGAATTTCCTGTAATACATTGCCATTACGGTTTGTTGTATGTTTATTACATTACCGCTGCCGTAACTGCTTTGTACATATATGCCCGGAAAGAACTGGGCGAATTTATTGGGTGATTCGTAAGTTGAAGGATTATTGATGTATTCCCGGTAAAAATTAAGAGCCATTTCTCGTGGTAGCTTTACGTCTACTGCTTTAATTTTAAGTTTTTGAAGAGTATCCGGCATACTCACGAAAGATGCCGTATATGCTTTTTTAGCAAGTAGATTATTCTCTGAATAATATTTGTCCGGGTTAATATCGGTGTACAAAGGTTTCTCTAATGTTTTTGAAAGTTGATAGACTTTCAATTGCATGGGAGCCAGCGAATCTCCGGTAAAAGAGTTGATACTGAAATTGAGATGGAGTACGAGAGAATCTATATTTTCTTCCAGAACTGTTGTTGTGTCCAGTTTCGTGGCCGGCATGAATTGTGTGAGGAAATCGGAACGGAGGTTCCCGTATCCCGGAACATCTATCTCTCCGATCAATTGTATAATAGTACGTCCCGATGCCCGGTTAGTTATTTCGGAATGTGCGCTTACCTGAAACGTAGAATCTATAATGCTGACAACGGAATTATCGACCGAAGTACCTATCTGGCTTAAATCGTCTCCACAAGATGTCAATAGGGCTATAGCCGCAATAGGTAAGAATCTTGTAATCTTCATTGTATCTTAATCGTTTTGATGTTCTTGACCCCAAACTTCATTGTAGAAGTCATTATAAGCGTCGATATAAGAGTCTGGTTGTTGGTATCCGAGGAATGGCACGTTCGTAGATTGTGCGTATTGCAATATCTCGGGTGAGATGTTTTCACTGGCCTGTATTATTCCGTCGGAATAATTGATGGCGAGTTTAGTTAAATCTTCTGTATTAACCGGAGTCCCGGCTTTAAAGTTGATATCGTCGGGTGTAATACCGTCCAGTAGCAGCTTATTGGCAAAATTAGGATCAAAAGGTGTTTTAAATGCTCTGTCGTATAGAGAGAATATGACTTTCGTATCCCGGAATGACGGATCTTCGGCGTATGCTTTCTTTATATATAACGGGGTAAGCGAAGTCATCCAACCGTGACAGTGAATAATATCGGGTACCCAGCGTAATTTCTTTACGGTTTCCATAACACCCCGTACGAAGAAAATACTGCGTTCGTCGTTATCACTACGGCTGTCTTCATCTTCGTTTCCGTCTCCATTGCAACGTTGGAAGTAATCATCGTTATCAATAAAATAAACTTGCATACGAGCCGATTGTATGGAAGCAACCTTGATAATTAAGGGATGGTCTGTATCATCGATGATTAGGTTCATGCCGGATAAGCGGATTACTTCGTGAAGTTGGTTCCGACGTTCGTTAATATTGCCGTATTTGGGCATGAAGGTCCGTATTTCGTGTCCTCTTTCCTGGATTCCCTGGGGAAGATTGCGACATACGGTGGATATTTCCGTTTCAGGTAGATACGGTGTGATTTCTTGGGCAATAAATAGGACTTTTGCAACTTTCATTATGGTATTCCTCTGATCTCAATAAAATTATTCTGCAAAGATAATAAAAAAAACGGCTCGAATATCCAAATGTTAGAAGTATTAACATGTCGTTATCGCTATTTTATTGTTATTTGTATCTTAAACGAAGATTTCAACCGACATTTTATGAATTTTATCCTGCTTTAGTTTCGCTGTTTGGGTTTTATTTACTTCTTTTGCACCGATTTTCTAAATACGACTATGGAAA
This sequence comes from Barnesiella propionica, assembly GCF_025567045.1. NCBI lineage: Bacteria > Pseudomonadati > Bacteroidota > Bacteroidia > Bacteroidales > Barnesiellaceae > Barnesiella > Barnesiella propionica. The sequence continues at coordinate 134,462 of NZ_JAOQJK010000002.1, forward strand.
TAATAACAAAAATAGCTGATCTGCAGCAGAAAATGTCTTCTGCCAGAATTCAGGGAAAGCGTGTAGGGCTATTACCTACGATGGGTGCTCTTCACGAAGGACATATAACACTAGCCAGAACTTGTGTCGATGCTAACGATTGTTCTGTGGTGAGCGTGTTTGTTAATCCTACCCAGTTTAATGATAAGAACGACCTTTTACTTTATCCCCGGACATTGGATAAGGATTGTGCCCTTTTGGATGAAGTGGGGGTGACTTATGTGTTCGCTCCTTCGGTCGAAGAGATATACCCGGAAGAGGACACGAGGGTTTTTCATTTAGGCTCTGTTGCAGAAGTCATGGAGGGCAAATATCGTCCGGGACATTTTAACGGGGTGGCTCAGATCGTAAGCAGGCTTTTTGACATTGTGAAACCTGATAATGCATATTTCGGAGAGAAAGATTTTCAGCAGATAGCCGTAATAAAAGCTATGGTTAAGCAATTAGGGATGAAAGTCCATATTGTTGCATGTCCCATTGTCCGCGAGCCTGACGGATTGGCATTAAGCAGCCGGAACGTAAGACTTACTCCCGAACAAAGAAAAAATGCGCCTAAAATAGCAGAAACTTTATTTAAAAGCCGTACCTTTGCGCAAGATCATACGGTAGCGGAAACTATTAAATACGTGACCGATACGATCGATGCGGTTCCTGAAATGCGGGTGGAATATTACGAGATTGTGGATGGTAATAATTTGCTCCCTGTAATATCGTGGGAGGACTCTGAATATATAGTGGGTTGTATTACAGTGTTTTGTGGAAACGTTCGTTTGATCGATAATATATCATATAAGCACTGAGTGTATTCATAAATATAAATAGAACGGTATGCTGGTAGAAGTAGTAAAATCTAAGATACACCGGGTGACAGTTACTCAGGCGGATCTTAATTATATCGGTAGTATTACTATCGATGAAGATCTGATGGATGCGGCCAATATCATTGCGAATGAGAAAGTGTCGATTGTAAATAACAATAACGGAGAACGATTTGAAACTTATGTGATAAAGGGCGAGCGGGGATCGGGTGTAATTTGTCTTAACGGAGCTGCCGCCCGTAAAGTCCAGCCTGGAGATATCGTTATAATCATGTCGTATGCGCTGATGGATTTTGAAGAGGCAAAACAGTTTACCCCAGCGGTTATTTTCCCGGATACGGCAACGAATAAACTTATTTAATACAAGGAAGTTTATAAAATAAAACCGGGACCCATCTTTTACAGATGGGTTTCTTTTTATTATTAAATTGTAAATTCATACTTTATGTTTAGCAAGAAAGAGATATGGAATGTTTCATATCCGATCCTGATCAGCCTGTTTGTGCAGAATCTTATTAATATTACCGATACGGCTTTTATGGGACGTGTTGGTGAGGTGGAGTTGGGTGCATCTGCTCTGGCCGGAGTATTTTATCTGGCAATTTATATGATGTGTTTCGGTTTTAGTACCGGTGCGCAGATTTTGATGGCCCGTCGTAACGGAGAAGGAAGATATCGGTGTATGGGAGGGATTATGTCGCAGGGAATAATTTTTTTGGAGTTATTTTCAGTTTTGCTATTTTTTATCGTTGCATCGTATGCGCCTGCCTTATTACGTTTGCTGATTTCTTCTGAGTCGGTTTATAGGGCTGCCGCAGAATATATGGACTACAGGATTTACGGACTTTTTTTCTCATCGGTAGCAGTTATGTTCAGGGCTTTTTATGTAGGAATAACCCGTACCCGGGTATTGATGCAGAATGCTGTCATTATGACTCTGTCCAATGTTATGCTGAATTATCTTCTCATTTTCGGGAAAATGGGATTTCCGGCAATGGGGATCGGTGGTGCTGCGTTGGCTTCTTCACTGTCCGAAGCGGTATCAATGTTACATTTCATAATTTATACGTTGGCATGCATGGATACACGTAAGTACAATCTGTTTCATTTTGGGGAGAAAAGTATGAATGTTATTGCAGGCATACTTAAAGTTTCTATATGGACTATGATACAGAATTTTGTTACGATAGGTACTTGGTTTCTGTTTTTTGTTGCTGTAGAGCATTTGGGTGAAAGACCTCTTGCTATCTCTAATATAGTGCGTAGTCTTTCAACCGTTTTGTTCATGCCCGTAAATGCTTTTGCCGTAGCTTCCTGTACGTTGGTGAGTAATGCACTGGGGGCGAAACGGTCGTATGATGTAATTCCAATTATCCGGCGTGTTATAGTTTTGTGTTATATGGTGGTCATACCGTTAATCGGACTTATTTATATATGCCCGGATTTGTTTCTTCGCATTTATACCGGTGATACGCTTCTTATAAATAGCAGTTTGCCGTCGTTATATGTGATGGCTTCATTTTATATATTTGCCGTGCCGGGCAGTATCTTGTTTCAGTCGGTTTCAGGAACAGGTGATACCCGTATGGCGTTTATTATAGAATTTATAACTGTGTTGTTCTATATAGCCGCAATATATGTAATCGTGCTTGTCTTGCGTTCCGATGTGGCTTATTGCTGGACAGTAGAACATGTATACTGGGGGGTAATGTTATTGCTTTCTATATTTTATTTTAAAAAAGCGGATTGGCGTAATAAAAAAATATAGAAAATCCCAACCTTTTTTGTATTTTTGCGCTTTCAGATAATCGAGGTAATAAGAAAAAGATAAAATAAATTATGTTTGAGAATTTAAGTGAAAGACTGGAACGTTCTTTCAAGATACTTAAAGGTGAAGGTAAAATTACTGAAATAAATGTTTCCGAGACCTTAAAGGACGTACGTCGCGCTCTTTTAGACGCCGATGTCAATTATAAAGTAGCCAAGCAATTTACCGATACGGTTAAGATGAAGGCTCTGGGACAGGATGTATTGACCGCCGTTAAGCCCGGTCAGTTAATGGTGAAAATTGTTCATGACGAGTTGACTTCCCTCATGGGTGGAGAAGCGGTAGATATAAAAGTATCGGATAATCCTTCGGTGATTCTTATGTCGGGTTTGCAGGGTTCCGGTAAAACTACGTTTTCCGGAAAATTGGCCAATATGCTTAAGTCCAAAAGAGGCAAACATCCTTTGTTGGTTGCAGGTGATGTGTACAGGCCGGCGGCTATAGAGCAGTTGAAAGTTCTGGGTGAACAGATCGGGGTTCCGGTTTATACCGAAGAAGGAAGTAAGGACCCTGTGTCTATTGCCCGTAACGGTATAAAGTATGCAAAGGAAAATCATCTGGATCTTGTGATTGTCGATACTGCGGGACGTCTGGCGGTAGATGAACAAATGATGAAAGAGATTAAGGCTATAAAAGATGCTATTAATCCGAATGAAATATTGTTTGTCGTGGATGCCATGACGGGACAGGATGCAGTAAATACCGCGAAAGAATTCAACGATCGTCTTGATTTTGATGGCGTAGTCCTCACGAAACTGGATGGAGATACGCGTGGCGGTGCCGCTTTGTCTATTCGTACGATAGTGGACAAACCTATCAAGTTTGTAGGTACGGGAGAAAAAATGGAAGCTATCGATCCATTCCATCCCGCCCGTATGGCAGACCGTATCCTGGGAATGGGGGATATCGTTTCTCTTGTAGAGCGTGCACAGGAGCAATATAACGAAGAAGAAGCAAAACGTCTTCAAAAGAAAATAGCAAAAAATCAGTTTGATTTTAATGATTTTATTAGTCAGATACAACAAATCAAGAAGATGGGTAATCTCAAGGATCTGGCTTCTATGGTTCCCGGATTGGGAAAAGCCATCAAAGACGTTGATATTGACGATAATGCATTTAAAAGTATAGAAGCGATAATTTATTCTATGACTCCTGCGGAGAGAACTTCTCCCGAAATATTGAACGGAAGCCGTCGCCAGCGTATCGCACGAGGTAGCGGAACCACAGTTCAAGAAGTGAACCGGCTTATTAAGCAGTTTGATGAGACGAGAAAGATGATGCGTATGGTAACACAGAATAAAGGCGCAATGCGTATGATGAGAGGAATGAAGAAATAAAAATAATACATACAATGAAAACACCGGATACATTTTGGTTTTCTGTTCTTATTGAGTGAATAAAGAGCCGGGAATGTATCCGGTGTTTTCTTATATAATTAAATAGAATAATATTATGCAGCTGATAGACGGTAAAGCTATTTCGGATCGCATTAAGCAGGAAATTGCCTGTGAGGTGGAAAAAATTAAAGCAGAAGGAGGGAAAATACCTCATCTGGCAGCCATTCTGGTAGGTCATGATGGAGGTAGCGAGACCTATGTGGCGAATAAAGTAAAAGCGTGTGAGCAATGCGGTTTTAAATCTACTTTAATTCGTTATGAAACTGATGTGACGGAAAACGAGCTTTTGGCGCGGGTGGAAGAATTGAATAGGGATGAAGATATTGACGGCTTTATTGTACAGCTCCCTTTACCTGGTCATATTTCGGAACAGAAAGTAATAGAAGCTATAGATTATCGTAAGGATGTCGACGGTTTTCATCCTGTAAATGTAGGTAGAATGAATATCGGTCTTCCGTGTTTTGTTTCCGCTACTCCCGCCGGTATATTGGAATTACTGAAAAGGTATGATATAAATACCAAGGGAAAACATTGCGTCGTATTGGGAAGAAGTAATATAGTGGGGAAACCTGTTGCAGCACTGATGATGCAAAAGGCTGTACCTGGAAATGCAACGGTAACCGTGTGCCATAGCGCTACGCCGGATATTAAAGATATATGCCGTTCGGCCGATATTATTATTGCAGCTCTGGGCTCTCCGCATTTTGTTACAGCAGATATGGTAAGGGATGGTGCGGTGGTTATTGATGTAGGTACGACAAGAGTTCCGTCTGATAAAACAAAATCAGGTTTTAAATTGACCGGAGATGTGAAGTTTGACGAAGTGGCTTCTAAATGTTCTTATATAACCCCTGTACCCGGGGGAGTCGGCCCTATGACGATCGTATCTCTTATGCGTAATACTTTACTCGCAGGGAAAAAAGAAATATATAAATAAACGGAAATATCTGCTGAAAAAGTATTTTTTGTGAAGGAATAACATTTCCAAAGAGATCAGGAATTCTCTGTCTTTTGATATATATAAGACAGGGGATTTTTGTATTATTTTTCATAGGCGGGTAGGAAGGGGTAATATGAAAAATATGTAATAGAAGCGGTTAAAAAGAATAGAATACATATATTTGTAAAATTGAGACTTGTTTTTGTTTAAAGTCTTTTTAAATGCAGAGATATGTTTTCACTTATACCATTTGCCTTAGCTCTGATGATGGGGTATCCTGTGTCAGATTCTCCGGAACCGGTAACAATACTTTTTGCGGGGGATGCTATGCAACATACCGCTCAGATTGAAAGCGCCGGAAAATCGGAGAGGTATGATTATAGGCATTGCTTCTCTCTTGTGGAAAATGAAATAAAGTCGGCAGATTTAGCTGTGGTAAATCTGGAAGTTCCGTTGGGAGGAAAACCTTATACGGGATATCCGGCTTTTAGTGCTCCCGATGAATATGCAGTAGCTTTAAAAAATGCGGGATTTGATATTTTCTTAACGGCAAATAATCATTGCTTGGACAGACGTTCTTCGAAGGGATTGCTTCGGACTATACAGGTTTTGGATTCTATAGGTGTAAGGCATGCTGGTACATACCGGGATCGGTCGGCACGGCATAGCTGTTATCCGTTGATGATAAAGAAGAAAGGAATCCGGTTTGCTTTTCTTAATTATACATACGGAACGAATGGAATTAAGGTCGTTCCGCCGGCTGTCGTGAATTATATAGACAGAAATACGATAAAAGAAGATATAAAAAGGGCGAGAAAACTCGATGCGGATATTATTGTGGCTTGCATGCATTGGGGGGAGGAGTATAAATTGCTACCAAACAGCGAACAGAAAGGATTGGCCGATATGCTGGTAGAAGAAGGGGTTCAATTGGTGATAGGCGGACATCCTCATGTTATACAACCTATGGAAATGAAATATGATGAATATGGGAATGCGAAGGCTCTGGTAGTATATTCTTTGGGAAATTTTATTTCTAATATGAAAACGCGTGATACGGTAGGAGGAGCTATGGTAAAAGTAACAGTTACAAAGGAAAAGCATAAAATCAAACTCAAATCCGCCGGGTATTCTTTGATATTTACGGTGCGTCCGGGACAAGGTTATACCGATAATTTTGTTATAGTGCCGGCTGATAAATCTTTGAATGATAAATTATTTCCGAATGTAGTGTCCCGGCAATTAGAGGATTTTGTGAGAAGCGCCCGGAATATTTTTTCAAAGTATAATAAAGGAGTAAGCGAATACAATTTCCCGAACTAATTTTAATAAAAATATTTTTGTAAAAATAGACTTCAGATATTGCAGGATTCAAAAAAATATCCTATCTTTGCATCGCATTTGAGAAATGGTGTTTGTAGCTCAGTTGGTTAGAGCATCGGATTGTGGTTCCGAGGGTCGTGGGTTCGAGTCCCATCTAGCACCCGTTGTAAAAAAGCCGGTTATTAACCGGCTTTTTTATTTATATTTTATCTATGATATAAGGATGATTACTGTTATTTGAGAGTTTAATGAGGAACAAATAAAGTTCTTCTGCCCGAACATAGAAGAGGAAAATATTGGCATATGGACTAAATAAACGACCGGAGAAACATATATGTTTCTCCGGTCGTTCTTACATGAAAAGATTCTTAAAATAATTTGGCAGGATAATCGCCTTTTTCTATGAGTGCATTGATTTTATCAACAACCGACTGCCGGTCTTGCGCATATGTAACTCCGAACCATTTGGACGGTGTATCCAGCACTTTTACGGTTGCCGTATTGTTTTGGATCAATTCATTTACCATTAGCGGAATGAAAAATTCGGCTTTGATATTATCGGCATTTTCTTGTAAAAATGTTGTGAAATAATTTTCGCTGTATTTGAAATAATCGGGAGTAAATCCCCACATGTTCATGGAAACAGGAGCATTTTCGGCTACTTCGGTCCATGTTTCGCCTTCCTTGAACATCACTTTTCCCTCATGACGTTCGATATGAGTGCGTTCTACGACAGAAGTAAGGTTTTCCTTGCTATCTGTTTCGCAAATTCCGCGTGCTACGCTGCCATTCTCCGAAAGAGTATTGCATATTCTGTAGCCTACCATACAATATTCGTTCTTTTTACCTTCCAGCTTTTTGAGATAGTCAGCCAGAATCGCGAAACTTTCACGGCCATAGAAGTCATCGGCATTAATTACAGCAAAAGGTTCTTTTATAACATCTTTTCCCATAAGTACTGCATGGTTGGTTCCCCATGGCTTTACACGTTCGGGATTTAAGTTATAACCTTCCGGCAAGTAATCGAGTTCCTGAAAAACGAGTTCGACAGGTATTATATTTTCGTATTTTTTTATTATTTTATCTCTAAAATCATTTTCGAAAGTATGACGTATGACAAATACTACTTTGCCGAAACCGCCACGCACGGCATCAAAAATAGAATAGTCCATAATGGTTTCACCGTTTGGACCCAGACCATCCAGCTGCTTTAAGCCTCCGTAGCGACTTCCCATTCCGGCAGCAAGTACAAATAAAGTAGGTTTCATGTTTTTCTTATTTTTTATAGTGGTTAATAAATGATTTTTGAATTATGACGACGCAAATGTAACGAATAAATTCATATATTGACATAGTGAATATTCTTCTTTTACATGGAAAATATTCTGATATTTACTTTTAACTTTTTATGGGTTAATTGTGTTAAATTGTAGAGTTGGGTTTAAAAAATAACTATTTCTCTTCCATTTTATTGAAAAATGTATTTTATTTGCATCATAGATAAATCATTTCTAATCCTAAAATCAAAAGCCTATAGACAAACATTACTCTTTAAAAACTAAATAACACACAAAGGTAATGGATGAACTTATGTTACGAACAGATGAAGAGCTGGTCGTACTTTATGCAAAAGGGAATAATGAGGCATTTGATATTCTTCTCAGACGTCATCAGAACAGAATCTTTTCCTATATTTATTATATAGTGAAAAATCGTGATTTGGCGGATGATATCTTTCAGGAAACATTCGTTAAAGCTATTATGACTATAAAACAAGGAAGATATACCGAGAATGGGAAATTCCCGGCTTGGATATCACGTATAGCACATAATCTTATTATTGATTATTATCGTCAGGAGAAAGCAGAAAATCATCAATTGAATGGTGATGAAAATACCGATATATTCAATAAGAAGGAATTAAGCGAAGGGACCATAGAAGATCATATGGTAAAGCGTCAGATAGATTCGGATATACGTAAACTGGTTAAAGCTTTGCCGGAAAATCAACGGGAGGTTTTAGTGTTACGTTATTATAAGAATATGAGTTTTAAAGAGATAGCAGATGCTACTCATGTGAGTATAAACACGGCGTTGGGGCGTATGCGTTATGCTATACTTAATATGCGAAAGATGGCCGAAGAAAATAATATCGTTTTAACTCTATAAAATAAAAAAATAGGATAGAATAAAATAATTCATAGGTATAGGCGTTATAAATATACAGTCCTAAAAAATAAACAGCCTATGAAGAAAAATTTTACTATTAAAGACATTCCAGCTCCTTGTATTCAAAAATCTCAGAGAATTACTCCCAAAGCATCGACATTGGATGCGATAATGCAATTTGCGCGGGTGTATTCTTATGAAATACAGATGCCGAAAGGATTAGGCGCTTTTGTCGCTAATTAAGAAATAAAAAGAGCTCTTATCGTAAGAGCTCTTTTTATTTCCTGATAAGTATATAAATCTTCTTCGATATTTGTTATATTTGTTCATCTAATAGATTTTGATATGAGTGATGTAATTGTTTCCCCGTCATTATTATCTGCCGATTTTGGCAGATTGAATGAAGAGATAGATCTGATAAATGAGAGTGATGCCGATTGGTTGCATATAGATGTAATGGACGGTGTTTTTGTTCCTAATATATCTTTTGGATTTCCGGTACTCGAGTTTGTAAAACGCCGTTCTGTTAAGCCCTTAGATGTACATTTAATGATAGTCGAACCTCAGAAGTTCATTACGGAAGTAAAAGAGTCGGGAGCTTATATTATGAATGTACATTATGAGGCATGTCTCCATTTGCATCGTACTATTCAGGAAATAAAGAAGGCTGGTATGAAAGCCGGGGTTACTTTAAATCCCCATACGCCGGTATGTATGCTCGAAGATATAATTCAGGAATTAGACCTGGTTCTTATCATGTCGGTAAATCCTGGTTTCGGCGGACAAAAGTTCATCGAGCATTCTGTAGAAAAAGTATCGAAATTACGTAATTTATTGGAGCGGAAAAATTCTCACGCTTATATCGAGGTTGACGGAGGAATTAATCTGGAAACAGGAAGGAGACTGGTAGATGCCGGTGCCGATGCACTAGTGGCCGGAAACTTTGTTTTCCGTTCTTCCGATCCTCTGGAAACTATATCGTCACTTAAGTCATTGTAAGAATAGATAGGAATGAATAAAAAACCACGGTAATTTAAATTACCGTGGTTTTTTGGTGGCTAATAAACGATAAGTTATATAAAACTTATTTTATTACGATTTTTACAACATCTGTTGCATTATCTCTGTTAATTTGTACAAAATATGTACCTGTGGAGAGAGAGGATGTAGGAAGTAAAATATTGCCTGCTTCTTGCATTCCGTATTTTTGTGATTTAACGAGCTGTCCTCCTATATTATATATGTTAACAGAAATATTGGTCCTTTCCGTATTTCTGAAATACATATTTTCTTCTCCCTGACGTGCGGGGTTCGGGAATACAATGAGATTGGATAATAATTCATTTTTTTCGACTGAACTAAAATTCTTATAAACAGCATTTATAGCAGGGATTTTTACCGTGTATTTTCCAACTTTGTTTCCTAAGTCCAAATAAAAGCGTATGCTTGATAATTTGATCGGATAGTTGATAAGATCGTTTTTGTCTGTCAATAAATCAGACATATTTACCCGGATTATAGTATCCTTGTTCAAAGACGGAGCGGCAATATCAATTGTTTTGCTGCCTCCTGAATTGGGCCGGAATTCTACCTGAATCTTCGTCATCAATAAATTGCCGGGATTCATATTTATTTCCATAGCTTCAGGGATACTGTATAATGCAATTGATTTTGCAATTTGTACATACGGACCCCGTGTTACGGCATATTCGATATTTAAATTGACTCCCTCTTCCGCCTGCTCCGGAGTTACAGCTATAGCACCGGTCTTTGTGATGGTCCAGGTATTCATATCCAGATTATCTACAGGCATTTTTGCACTGGTAGGGATCTCTACTGTTACGGGTAATACTCCCGTAAAATCTTCTAATGTTCCGGTTATATTTGCGGTTCCATTTACATGCCCTTTTAAAATACCCGCTTCCGATACAGTAGCTACGCTTTCGTTGTCACTGCTCCATGTCAGGCTAGAAGGGGCAATATCCATTTCTCCTTTATCCACCATGGATTTTACTTCAATAGGATATTCGATAAAACCATCATTAAGAACATTGCTGAGACGTAATTTTAATCCTTTTGATTCAAGGACGGTAACGGGTATTTTTGTGGTTGCACCATTGTATTCTGCATAGATAAAACCACTTCCCGGATCGCCGGCTATAAAAGTATTCCCTTCTATTCTTCCGATGGCTTCATCACATGTGAATTTTACGTTTTGTACATCGAGATCCACTAATACGCCTTGTTGGCTGTAACCGTATATTACCGGTATATATTGACCGTATTTCGGAAGGTCGATTTTCCAGTCTTTGCAATGGATTTCCTTGATTTCTTTGTCCATGGTTCCGGTATATACGGCAAACATGGCGCTACCTACGGCTCTTTCTTTTCCGTCGCTACAATGATTGCGTACTCCGAGAGCATTGGTATATAAAGTGCTGGAACCGCCGCCATCCCAGTTCATGGCCCAGGCCGCACCTGCATATCGCATTACATCGCCTAACATAGAGGTGGTTACACCTACCGATAAAGCGCGTCCGTCTATTACCATTAAAATAATTTTGGATTTGTCTGCACTGTATCCGGCAGCAGTACGGGGATGGCGTGCCGATGCGTCTCCACGGTCGCCTTCTGTATCAAGGGTTTCTCCGTTACCTACAATAATAGGATTACCTCCACTCATATTTATGAGATTGTGTATTTCACCGTCTACTGTCAGGTGATTTTCAATTTCTACTATATCACCGGCTTTTAAATCCTTGATGAATTCTTCGGCAGTTCCGTGTCCAGATAATACGAATCCGTTTTCGGGAATTTTCATATTACCGACTTTAGCGACAGGAGCGGCTGTGACTTTTACTTTGAATGTATTTCCTATTTTAAATTCACCTTCAGTTAATTCTACGGCTACTTCGGTACCGTATGCATTTGTGCCGGTATTGCCGTCTCCAATGATAGGTGTATATAATATTAAATTATTTTCGCCGCGTCCAACATTTATTCCTTCTAAATCATGTGTTTGCGTGCCGATTTTTGCCGTACCATTGAAAGCTGTAACTCCCAGCCAGGGAATTCCATCAGCATCCACACCCATTTGTTTATAGGATTTGCTTGTTTTGCAGGGAACGCCTTCTACCGTACTGGAACCGGTAGGTGTTCCTATAAAACCGGAAGTATAATAAAAGTCCCCGTTTACACCACAAAAATATAATTCGTTTTCTGTACTTTTGCGATTTGCCATAGTTGCAACAGTTTCATTGCCTGGTAACCGGTCTTTGGCTAATACAGCTTTCATTTTAATATTAGGGTTCGTACGATCGATTGTGAGATAGAAAACTCTAAGTTGGTTGGTCGCACTTCCGTTGGGGAATAAAGCCAGTGATGTCTGTGTCGTTCCAGGCCCTACTTTAGCATGGAAAGTAGTATCGACTTCATAATCAACACCCTTAATGTTGATAGACCCTACTGAATAAGATGACAAAACCAGGGTAAGAAATGCCATCAAAAAAGTAATTTTTAATTTCATAACAGTGTGTTTTTGTTAGTTACGATTGTTTGATAAAAGTATAATTTTGAATCGTATTATGAAAGAATTATTTATGGAAAAATTGTTCATAATTCTTATAAAAAGTAAAAATAATAGTGGATTTATTGTATAATTAATGATACTAAAATCAGAACTGTAAAAATATAGATACATGATATAACTTTTGTGATATATGAAATACAGGATTTTATTTGGACGGCAAAGGGTTGAAATTATAATTGACGGGAAAAAATTATATTTTTCTTGCACAAATATTTGTTTTTGTATTTTACGTATTGATTTATATTATTTCCGTATGATGGGAAGTTTGTAAGCGATTGTTTTTATATGGGAAATAATGAATAAGGTCTTTTGGAACCGGACAGATCGTTTGGTATTGAAGATGTCTCCGGTTAAGCTTTTTGTTATATGTAAGAAACTCCTGCAATATTTATATTACAGGAGTTCTAATTGCTTATTTAGTTTTTATTTCTGTGATCCCGACAGGATTCAAACCTGTAACCTTCTGATCCGTAGTCAGATGCTCTATTCAGTTAAGCTACGGGACCTTATTGTATTATTTTTTGATTGTATCATATGTGTGATCCCGACAGGATTCAAACCTGTAACCTTCTGATCCGTAGTCAGATGCTCTATTCAGTTAAGCTACGGGACCTTTTTTTGATACTATAAAAAATAAAGATAACTGTTCTCGCTTGAAACAGTGCTGTGACTCCGACAGGATTCAAACCTGTAACCTTCTGATCCGTAGTCAGATGCTCTATTCAGTTAAGCTACGGAGCCGATTGCGGATGCAAAGGTATGAATAAAATCGATTAAAACAATAATATTTTCCCCTTTTTTGGGATTTTGAATATATAAATAGTCAATCTAACAAAGTTTATGTTATACGAAACAAAGGAAATAAATTGAAATAAAATAAGTTCCGTTATCGTTATGTTTAGATTGATTACTCTAAAAATTTAGGGCTGAATATCAGTAAACCTATATTAACGCCAAAATTCCAGTTATTTTTTGGATAACTATATCGGTTTCCATATACGCTGATAGATGCGAAAGGTAAATTGTAAACAATGGAGACTTCGCCCATGAAACTTACCGTATTCATGAATTTACCATAATAGGCTTGATTCTCTGAATCCTCTTTAATTTTAAAGAAAGGAGAAAAAGCGTAGAATTCGGTACGTAGCTGAAGATTATCTATAATTTTCCAGATAGGTACTAACCCTCCCGCTAAATATTGAGTAGAACGGAATGCCGGATTGAACGAAGTTTTGCTATGAGGAGTAGGGGTAAATGCCGGAGCTTGTACTATAGTTGCCGTATAGTTGTCGTAAAAATCTTTACTCGATAGTACCAATTCTCCTCTAATGCCTAATGTGAAGTTTTTGGCAAGAGAAAAATATTTACTGCCGTAAGCAGTCATTTGCAACCAGGAATGATAAGTCTTATTGTTGTTCTTTTTTCCTTGTTCCAGATACCTTTCGGAGCCGTAAACAACTTCGCCCGTTATCGAAATTTCATTTCCCGTAGTAGGATACATGAAGTTGTCCAGATTATTTTTTTCAAATCTCATGGAGCCCATCCATAATAAATATTTGCTGCGGTCGCTCTTGTTCTGGGCGAAATCTATATTATTGCTTTGATAATAGTCGTCAAACAGATACCCGTATCCTAAAGAAACTTCGGCTTTAGCTTTTGTAAGAAAAGGAAGACCCAAACGTAACTTCAAGTATGATTCGTTTTTACTGATAAAAGTAGGTAATTTGTCGGAATAGAATAATTTATCGCTTTCGTAAAATTTATGTTTGGATAATACTCCCATGAATTTTAGAAACATAGGTATAGAAGACGGAAGGTCTATACGTGCAGTAAGCATACCTGAGTTGTAAGATTGTCCTATCTGTCCTGTCAGATCCAGGTCGAGGGAGTTCAGACTTACTGTACGGTAATGTGCTCCCAGACATATTTGATTAGAGCTGTTTGACGCAATAAATCCCCCTATTCCCAATGCCAGACGGTCTTTTACTTTTGCCTGTAGATTGAGGTCGAACATTCCTGTTTCGGGATTATATATGGCGTGCGGGATCAGGTCTGAGATTTTGCCGTCGGATATAATCTTATAATAAGCCTCTTTAGCTTCTGCCTCACTCAATACACCGCTTTTGTTGTCGGTAAACTGTTTTTTTATATAAGCTGTTTGTGCGTGGTTAGCTCCTTCGATATTGACACGGTCGAACTCCAGTTTAGGAGTTTTGCTCTTAAAGACTTTACGTTGTAAATTTTTTCTTTCCAGAGGTATCTCTCGGGGAATACGTCCTTTAATAGAGTCTATCATGCTGATGGCTTTGTCATAACCTATCTGGTATATTTCTTTTGCGTTCGGGAAATCGAGCAATTCTACTCCTTTTAGATCAAATTTTAACAAGATGCCATCTTTAGGATCCACGGTGTAATCGCTTTTTTGCATCACCATGTTTTCTATCTGCGTCATCAGGTTGTCCTCTTTAGGTTTTGTTACTTCTGTTGCTACGACACTACCGATAATCACATCAGGATTGAAATCCTCTTTCATAACATCTACCGGGAAGTTGTTATAAATGCCCCCGTTATATACCAGGACACTGTCGATCTCTATAGGTTTGAAAACGAAAGGGAAACTCATAGAAGCCCTTACCGCATCTCCCAGATCTCCGTTTCTTAATATCACTGCCCGTTTATGGTAAACATCCGAAGCTACCGCACGAAAAGGAACAAATAATTGATTGAAATCGTTATTAGCCTGGGCAGAATAAGGCGCGAAAATACGCATGAAAGCGAAATTCATAGGTAATGGATTGATAAGGCTTCTGGGAAGGAAGTGTGGTGTGATTTTGGATGAGTCTTGTATTCCCAGATTGAATGTTACGAATTCGGGAGTAGGCTCGGGTTTCTTGAAATAATATATATAGTCGTCTTCAAGTATGCCCCGGGACCATGAATTAAAATCATCCGATAATATTAGCTGGATCATTTCTTCCGGTGTATATCCCATTGCATATAGCGCACCTACAATAGCGCCCATAGACGTTCCTGCCACATAGTCGATAGGGACATTATTTTCTTCCAGTGCCTGTATGAGACCGATGTGTGCGATGCCTCTAGCGCCTCCGCCGCTCATGACGAGACCTACGGATTGGGATTTTATTCCGGTACAAAACAGAATGACTGCCAGAAATACCATAATGATTTTTTTCATACGATCCTTTAGTTATATTGTTTTTTCTATGGGGGACGGTATTACATCAGGGTAGAGTCGTCTGCGATGAACGAATCTTTGAATCCCAGAAAATAAAGTACACCATCCAGTCCTATAGTGGAGATGGACTGATCTGCATTAGCTTTTACTTTGGGTTTGGCATGATAAGCAATACCTAATCCGGCCGCACTCAGCATAGGCAGGTCGTTAGCTCCGTCTCCAACAGCAATCGTTTGAGCTATATTCACATTTTCCACCTGGGAAATAAGTCTTAGTAATTCAGCTTTACGTTTGCCATCTACGATATCTCCGACATGGCGTCCGGTCAATTTATTATTTTCAATTTCCAGTTCATTAGCATAGACATAGTCTATACCATATTTCTGCTTCAGATAATTTCCGAAGTAGGTAAATCCTCCGGACAAGATCGCTATTTTATAACCGGCTCGTTTTAAAACTTGCATGAGACGATTAACACCTTCTGTAATGGGTAGATTTTCCGCAATTTCGCGCATAACGGAGACGTCCAATCCTTTTAAAAGGCTTACTCTGCGTCTGAAACTTTCCGAAAAATCAATTTCTCCTCTCATGGCGGATTCCGTGATCGCTTTCACTTTTTCGCCTACACCTGCTTTCATTGCCAGTTCGTCGATGACTTCCGTTTCTATAAGGGTAGAGTCCATATCGAAACAGATTAATCTCCGGCAACGCCGGTACATACTGTCTTCTTGTAAAGAAATATCCATTTCCAGTTCTGAAGATAGTTTCATAAAATCCGATTGCATTGTATTCCTGTCTTTCGGAGTACCGCGAACCGACAGTTCTATACATGACTTGGGAGGGCGGATGTTCTCATCCAAGGGAATACGGCCGGTAAGACGTTGTATAGCGTCTATATTCAGTCCCTGGCTGGCTACGATGCGCGTAACCTCACTTATTTGACGGGCGGTAATGCAACGGCCCAGTATGGTGATAATATATCTGTTTTTTCCCTGTAGGCTCACCCAACTTTCATATTCCTTTTCACTGATAGGATTAAACCGTATGTTAATTCCCAGTTCATATGCCTTAAAAAGCAGGTCTTTAAGAATTTCCCCTGATTTGGTCTCGTCTGTTTTGAACAATATACCTAAAGATAAAGTGTGATGTATATCTGCTTGTCCTATATCCAGAATAAAGGCATCGTACCGTGCCAATACTTCGGTGAGTGCTGTTGTTACTCCGGGCTTATCTTCACCGGATATGTTGATAAGGATAATTTCAGTCTTAGGGTTCATTTCTTGAAAATGTTATTAACTAACGTGCAAAATTAATAAAAAAGGGAAGAAATAGATATTTAAACGTCTAAATAATCATTTGTATTCACAAAGTGTTGTTGTTTTTACTTATTTCGTAAATTGTTTATTATTAGATGTTTGACTTTTATTAGTGCTAAAAAAACAAGTGAAAATTTGCTTATGTGGTTGTAAATGTGCAACTTTGCGCAGTTTTGTAGCATTATGGGGCAAAGAGAGCTTTGTAGACATAATTGCTTACCGCTGAAAATCAGTGGGGTTTGTCGTTTCGGTGTGATGCCTAACCGGCAGATTTAGTGTAAACTATAAAACTTCGATATGAAGAAAACAAAGTCAATCATTGTTGTACTGTTGTTGTTTTTATCTTTATCGTCGGCCTTTAACCCTCAGGATACAGGACTTAAACCAGGCAAGTTCGCTCCTGTATTTGAGATTAAAGATTCATCACAGACTTTTAGTCTGAGTTCTTTGAAAGGACAATATGTCGTGTTGAATTTTTGGGCTAGTTATGATGCCCAGTCACGTATTGCCAATATTCGTCTTCGCAATGCTGTGGATAAGATGGTAAATAAAAACGTTTGTCTGGTTTCTGTTTCTTACGATACAAATAGGAGCGTATATGAGGAAACTCTGAAACTTGATAAATTTAACACTGGTAGACAATTCTATGACGAGGCTGGTAGTACTTCGAAAGTTTTTGGAGATTATCGCCTTAAAAAAGGATTTACAAGTTATTTAATTGACCCCGAGGGAAAGATAATAGCGAGTAGCCTTAGTCCGGAAAAATTGACAGAACTGATTAGTCAATAACCTTAATAAAGCCTGTTTCTTATAAAGATACAGGCTTTTTCTTTTTATCGTATAAAGAAATATCGTGGAAGCCGGAATAAAAGATTAGAAGAAAAGAAAGGCGGAAGGAATAAGATTCTTATTAAATAAAATTTATTGATTAACCGAATTTACTGATTTTTTTTAATTTCTCTTCATCCAGAATTTTAATTTTTCGTCCGTCTACAATAATGATTTTTTCATTGACAAAGCAAGATAAAGTACGTATTGCATTGGAAGTAGTCATGTTTGAAAGATTGGCAAGATCTTCCCGAGCCATATATATGTTCAGTGTCGAACCGTCTTGTTCCAGCCCGTAGTTTTCTTTCAGGAAAATGAGAGACTCGGCGAGCCTTCCGCGTATATGTTTCTGTGTAAGATTCACAGTACGGGCGTCCGAGATTCCCAGATTGGTCGCTAATTCTTTAATAAAGAAAAGTGCGAATTGATTGTTACGTTTCAGTTGTTCTTCAACAATGGACATGGGTAAAGTTCCGATCGTAGAAGTTTCGAAAGCCGATGCCGCAGTAACGTAATTTTCATTGGCAAAATGAGCCCGGTATCCGAAATATTGAACAGGGCGGATAAGCCTGATAATCTGACTGCGTCCTCCTACGCCGTCTTTGTATATTTTTACTTTTCCTTTAAGCAAACACATGAGCAGCTTAGGTTCTTCCCCTTCACTGTAGATCACTTCATTCTTTTTAAAGGTATGAATGCGAAAATTGTCGGTAATAATACGTTTATCTTCGTTCGTTAAAACCGACCACATTTCTGACATTTCTTCTTTAAGAATCGATTCTAATGTGCTTTTTTTTACCATTTTTTGTTGTATAACACTGTTTTACAGCACAAAATTAGAGAAAAAAATGGTTCTTGTTACATTTTGTGAACAAAAAAAGCATAGAAGTTTCTGTTTTTTAGAAAAGTTAATGGTTGCTTGATAAATATTAGGAAGATCGGCTGGCAAAATGCTGGAATATGAGAATCCCCCATATTTGAAGTTTCCGGCATATGGGGGATTTCTATAATGAGATTATAAATTTTGATTTGTTAAATAGCGTTCCGCATCGATAGCCGCTTTACAACCCGAAGCAGCAGCCGTGATGGCTTGCCGGTAAATGGGATCGGCTACGTCTCCCGCGGCAAAAACACCGGGAATATTTGTTTCTGTGGTATGAGGATTTGTGATGATATATCCGTTATCATCAAGTTTCAAAAAGTCTTTGAAAATATCCGTGTTAGGTTTATGGCCTATTGCCAGGAAGAAACCGTCGATAGGCAGGTTAAAACGTTCTTCGTGGCTACTCCCCAGTCCTTTTACCAGATGGACACCTTCTACTCCGTTACTTCCGAATAAACCTTCCGCCTGTGTTTCAAAAAGAATTTCTATATTATGGTTTTCTTTGACACGTTTTTGCATAATTTCCGATGCGCGCAAATAGTTTTTGCGTACGATCAAATAAACTTTACTGGCCAAATGGGAAAGATAAATAGCTTCTTCGCATGCCGTATCACCTCCGCCAACGACTGCAACTACTTTTTTCCGGTAGAAAAAACCGTCGCAGGTAGCACAGGCCGAAACTCCCATGCCGGCATATTTATCTTCGTCCGGTAACCCTAAATACTTGGCAGAAGCACCTGTAGATATGATAACCGTATCTGCTTCAATTATCTTCTCTCCTTCTATGGTAATACGATAAGGTTTTTTTGAGAAATCAGCAGCAGTCGCGATTCCTCGACGTATATCTGTACCAAAGCGGGAAGCCTGTTTTTTCAAATCTTCCATCATGTCGAATCCAGATATACCATCCGGATAACCTGGGAAGTTTTCTATATCTGTCGTTGTTGTAAGTTGACCTCCGGGTTGTAAACCTTCATAAAGGACAGGGGCCAGGTTTGCACGGGAGGCATATATAGCTGCTGTATATCCGGCAGGCCCGGAACCAATGATCAGACAGCGGACTCTTTCATTTTGTTCCATGATTTCTCTCTTTTGTGTTGTTATTATCTTAGGTCTATCAGTTCTGCATCGGGATAGTTTTTCTTATCGAAAACAAATGTACGGTCAGGATAGTTCAAGCCACTTTTGTATTTTGAAATTTCTATCTGCGTCACTTTATTGTTTTTGTCATAAATTGTTACAGACAATGGATATAATAATTGGGAATCTATTATCAATACTATTTTTTTAAAGTCACTCTGTTTGTTCTTAGGGATTAATGTAACGGTTTGTTTTCCGTTTTTGGGTGTTCCCGTTTTTTCGGTAAATCCTTTTTTATATCCGTTTATAATAGCGTAAGGATTTATATTTTGTAATTCTGACAAGCTGGGAGTGCTCAAATTTACTTCTCGCGTAGAAAACATATAGGACCACATCTCTTTTCCGTTATACCACGAGATTATTTCAGGGGTGTTCAGGACGAATTTTTCGCCAGCCATTTTTATGTCTCCGACGATCTTTCCCTGGGTTCCTTCCTGCATGATTGTAAAAACAGCCGAAATACCTTTGGATGATTCGTATTTCGATTTTACTTTATCTAATAGCGAATTTTGAGCATGTGATAAAGGTAATATCAGCAAAATCAATAAAAAAGATATATATGCTCGTCTCATTTTTTTAAATATTAAGAAAGTTTATTTTCCAGTTGCATGATGTCCATTACCAGCACCTGTCTGGGTTTACCACCTTCACTCGGTCCCACGATACCCGCTGCTTCCAATTGGTCCATGAGCCTGCCTGCCCGGTTGTATCCTATGGAATAACGTCGTTGCAGGGAAGATGTAGAGGCTTGTTGTGAAACGACTATCATGCGTGCCGCTTCGTCGAACAAGGGGTCTCTCTCTCTCGTTTCGGAAAAATCTATAGCACCGCCTTCGCTGTCACCCCCTGTATATTCAGGGAGCATGAAGGCGGTAGGATAACCTTGTTGCTGGCTTATATATTCACAAAGCCTTTCTACTTCCGGTGTATCTATAAACGCACATTGTACCCTTTCCAGTTCACTGCCTTTGAATATAAGCATATCTCCCCGCCCGATGAGTTGGTTGGCTCCGGGACAATCCAGAATAGTGCGGGAATCTATCATGGACATGACACGGAATGCGATACGGGTCGGGAAGTTTGCTTTAATAATACCGGTAATCACATTAGTCGAAGGTCTTTGTGTCGCTATAATCATATGTATACCTACGGCACGCGCCAGTTGTGCTATACGTATGATAGGTGCTTCCACCTCTTTTCCGGCTGTCATGATGAGGTCGCTGAACTCATCGATAATGACTACTATATACGGCATATAATGATGACCGTTGTTCGGATTAAGTCCCCGGTTAATAAATTTCGTGTTATATTCTTTGATAGTACGTACACGCGCCTTTTTTAGCAGGTCATAGCGGTCGTCCATCTCTTTGGTAATAGAACTGAGCGTTTGTACCACTTTGGTGACATCTGTTATAATAGCATCTTCGGTATCAGGCAATTTTGCCAGAAAATGCCGTTCAATAGCAGAATACAGGCTAAATTCCACTTTCTTGGGATCTACCAATACAAATTTGAGTTGGGACGGATGCTTTTTGTACAGCAAAGACGATATGATGGCATTCAGTCCTACCGATTTTCCCTGGCCTGTAGCACCTGCCACCAGTACGTGTGGCATCTTGCACAGATCTGCCACATATACGTCGTTCGTGATGGTTTTTCCCAACGCAATAGGTAGCTCATAGTTACATTCCTGGAATTTTCTGGATGCTATGATAGAATACATGGAAACCGTTTGCGGTACATTGTTCGGAACTTCTATACCGATGGTGCCTTTACCGGGGATAGGAGCGATGATACGTATTCCGAGTGCAGACAGGCTCATGGCTATATCGTCTTCCAGGTTCTTTATTTTTGCAATCCTTATACCGGCTTCCGGAACGATTTCGTATAATGTGATGGTGGGGCCTACGGTCGCTTTTATCGAAACGATATGTATTCCGTAGTTTTCCAAAGTTTCCGTAATGCGTTTTTTATTGGCGATCAGTTCTTCTTGATTAATCTCCGATGACGATTCGTATTTATTCAACAGATCAAATCCCGGCGCCTTATAGTGGGATAGATCGCGCGTAGGATCGTAGTTTTCCAAAGGTGCGTTATTGTCGGTCAGTTCCTCGGTTCCTTGCGCGATAGTAAATCCGTTTTCTCCGGCTATAGTCAGTTCTTTTAAAGGTGGTGCAGGTATATCATTACCATCTGTTTCCCCAGTAGATACTTCGAATGGTATTTCATCTTCTGTATCGTCCGAATACGGTGCTTCTTCATCGTCGAAAGTGAGTTCCGGCGATGGAGTATGGGCGGCATATTCTTTAATTTCTTTTTTGGTAACGTTATTCTTTTGCTCTGCTTGAGCGATATTTTTTTCAGGAACCGGATCGGTTACAGGCTCATTTAAGATAGGCTTTATGGTTTTCTTTGAAGAAATTTTCAAGGTAAATATACGGCGAATAATATCAATCGTTTTTTTGCTGATAATTATAAGAAAAAAGAGAGTCAGCGCCATGATCAGGAGAGGTGTTCCTACTTCTCCTATGTTGTGCTCCAGAAACAGAGTTGCATAATACCCATGATATCCTCCCAGAAATAAGAAGCTGTCGTTATAATTGTCTATAAAGAAATAGCCGAAGAACAGAGAAGATATGATGATAGTCAGGCTGCAATATAAGGTAAGTTTAGGCAGGTTGCAGCGATTTACCTGCATGAGTTTAAGCCCTATGACTGCCAGCCATAAACTTACGACAAAAGAAGATATCCCTATCCATCGGTTAATGAACAGGTCGGACAGATAGGCTCCGAAAGCTCCTCCCCAATTAAGTATTTCATTTTCGATACGGCTGAGTTCTACTACAGGTAAATTTTCTATTTTACTTTGATCTACAGTTCCTGTATAGAAAAAAGAAAGAAAAGAAATAAATGTATATGCAGCGAATAGTACGAAAAAAATGCCTGTTATAAAGTGTATGCGTTCGTTTCGTAAAAAAGCTCGTATGCTGCTAAAAAATCCTGTTTGGGGTGTATCTTTGGGATTTGCATCCTTTTTTGCTGCCATGATATTCAAGTAAAGAGTTGATTCGCTTACAAAAATAATAAAAAAGTTTGGTGAGAACAGAAACAATCATGAGCATTCTTTTTTATTTTTTCATATCTGCGAACAGATTATGGTTTTAAAAGACGAATCCGATTTTATGTTCCGGTATATTCTTCTTTTATGGAATGGAATTTTTGTATTAACCCTTCTTCTAATATACATTCTCGTTGCAGTTCTTCCTGCTCATTACTTTCGCACAGATATTTGTTCAGAATATTTAAATAGTCTAATACATGCACTATAGATAAATGAAGATAATATTTAGAGCGGATATATCCATTATTTGCAGCCAGAACAGTACCGTTGTAATTAAGCATGTTTTCCAATTCAATATCGGTGAACTGGAACAAGACCGGATGTCCGGCGTTTCCTGAAATCCGTAAGGTATATTGTGGCTGAAGAAGAAAATTACAAAGAGTAAAAATTTCCTGTCCCGATAATTTTTGAAGTGTTTTTATTTCTTCTTCACTCAATGGGAATTTATTTTTCCAGTAATCAACTGCCTTTTGTTCGCTTGTTCCGGTCGCATGTTGGAATAGGATGCCTGCGCCTACATATATCGAACAAAGAGTAGTAAAGGCATCGGTATGTAAACCTTTTAACATTCGAAGAAAATCAAATTCATGCGGATAATCTCCGGGGGAAGCTTTCTCTGTTTCATCGAATATAGTAGCCGTAATTATGAGGGTAGCTATACGGTCATGAATGCGGGATATTATTTTTTCATCTTCGTAGTCCAGTTGGGCTGTTTCCAGATATGGATTTAAAGGCAAGAAAAAACCGTTCTCGGTAAATAATTTTTTATATAGGGAAGATAGTTTCATTATTTATTATTTTTTCCAAAAATATTTAGTAAATAAAATAAGGACGGTAAATAGCTCCAAACGTCCGATAAACATCACAAAGGATAATATCCATTTGCCGGATTCGGGTATATGGGAATAATCTCCGGCCGGTCCGCTTGCTTCAAGTCCTGGGCCGACATTGCTTATGCAGGAAAGAGCCGCCCCGAACGATTCGTCCATACTGAGACCTAATGCAGTAAGCGAGACCGTACTGGCTACTATCACGAACATGTATACAATAAGAAAAGCCATTGTTTTTGTAACCAGCTCGTGTGATATCAGTTTGCTATTTACCCGTATAGGGACAACGGCATTAGGATGTATAGCCCGGTAAAATTCATTCTTGATATTTTTGATTAAGATAACCATGCGGTCTATCTTTGCCCCGCCGCTGGTAGAACCGGCGCATGCTCCGAAAAACATGAGTATAAGGATAATAACACAGAAGAAAGGTCCCCAGACTGTATAATCGGCCGTGGAAAACCCCGTAGTAGAGATAATAGAAGAAACCTGGAAAAAAGTCATACGGAATGTTTTCTCGAATCCTTCCCATTGACCGGTAATGTATAATCCCGTCATGATGACGATAATAGCTCCTATTACCATAATCAGGAACCAGCGTAACTCTTCGCTGTGGATGAGTTTGGAATAATCGCCTTTTACCGCGCGGTATACCAGTGAGAAATTGATTCCGGCAATAATCATAAATATCGCTATAACATATTCGGTATAAGAAGAATTCCAGTAAATAATACTTTCCTGCCGGGTGGAAAATCCTCCAGTTCCCATAGTACTCATAGCGTGACAAACGGCTTCGAATAAGTTCATGGGCCCCATAAACAGCAAAATTACTAATACGGCAGTAATAGTACAGTAAACCACCCATAGTTTCTTTGCCGTTTGACTGATACGGGGACTAAGTTTATCGTGAGTAACACCGGTCACCTCGGCATTAAATAATTGGATTCCTCCTCCGGAATTAAGCATAGGAAGAACGGCAAGTGTGAAAAGGATAATTCCCATACCTCCCAGCCATTGTATGAGACACCGCCAGATATTAATACCGTGTGGCAGGATATTTATGTTCTCCAGGACTGTAGCTCCGGTAGTTGTAAATCCCGACATGGTTTCAAAAAAAGCATCGACAATACGTGGTGCGTATCCTGAGAAAATAAAGGGCAGCATTCCGAAAAATGAAAAGAATAGCCAAGTGACCGATACTAAGAGAAATCCTTCCCGTTTTCCTACATGGTTGGATGCATTTTTTCCGCATAATACCATGATTCCAGCACATCCTGAGGTAATAAGTAAGGTATAAAGAAACGGCATAAAGTCGCTTCCTCCGTATAAAAGTGAAGTTACTAAAGGTATCAGCATAAAAAAAGCTTCTACAAATAGTAGCAAGCCGATAATTTTTAATAACAGACGATAATTTATTTCTGCCATTTCATTTTTTTTTTAATAAAACAGTTTCTCTATTTTTTGAATAGCAGTATCCAGGCAAAAGACGACTACATGGTCATTCGGCTGTATATGAGTATTACCGGTTACGATCATTCCTTTTCCTTCCCGTATAAGACCACCGATAGTGAGATCTTTTGGTAAAGATAGTTCTTTAATAGGAGCTTTTGTTATTTTAGAACCTTCTTTAGCTACTAGTTCCGCGACTTCAGCATCTGCCAGAGCCATACATTTGGCATTTGAAGAATCTTCAGCCAATAACAATTGGAAAATACGGCTGGCGGCCAACAATTTTTTGTTGATAATAGTACCTATATTTAATCCTTCTGCAGTGGAAATGAATTGTATGTTTTCGACTTCGGCAATCGTTTTGCGTACACCGAACTCCTTAGCGGTAAGGCACGCTAATATGTTCGTTTCCGAGCTGTCCGTCAGTGCTATGAATGCATCTACATCTTTTATCCCTTCTTCTTTTAAAAGTTCCGTATCTCGTCCGTCACCTTGTATGATAATGGTATCATCCATTTTTTCCACGAGTTTGTAACTTTTTTTACGGTCTATTTCAATGAGTTTGATTTTTATATCGTTAGGGGTACAGGCTGCAATGCGTACGGCAATACGGCTGCCTCCCATGATCATTACTTTCTTGATATCTATTTCTTGTTTTCCGGTCAGTATGCGAATGTCTTTAATATGATCAGGCGTAGTCGTAAAATAAACGATATCTCCTAATTTCAATTCGTCGTTACCCCGGGGAATTATGGTCTCGTGTTTCCGTTTTATGGCAGCTATGTGAAAATAACTGTCCGCATTGGTCAGTTCAAACAGTTTTTTATTGAGTATCATTGCTGTATCTCTAAGCCGTACCCCTACCACAATGAGCTCGCCGTTACAAAGTTCGAACCAGTTACGTACCCAGTTTCTTCGTAAAGCAGTACTCACTTCATGGGCAGCTAGCATTTCCGGATAGATAAGTTCGTCGACACCCATTTTTTTGAAAAATTCTTTATTACCCGGTTTCAGGTATTCGTAATTATCTATGCGTGCAACTGTTTTTCGGGCTCCTAAGCTGGATGCTATGGCACATGCCGTAATATTTCGTGTTTCGAACGGGGTTACTGCAATGAAAAGATCGGTATGTTCTACATCTGCCTGTTTTTGCACGTGGAAAGAAGTCGGACTGCCTATTATGGTCATGAGGTTATAACGAGAATCCAGTTCCTGAAGTTTCTCATCATCGGTGTCAATTAATATGATGTCCTGTGCTTCTCTTGAGAGCATTTTGGCAAGGTGGGTTCCAACTTCTCCGGCTCCCGCAATTATTATTTTCATTTTATTATTGTATCGTGTGCAACAACTGTGTTTGTTTTTGAGGAACAATGCTCAATATTGTGTTTAATATACTGTCCTCGTCCATTCCGCATAATTTATATAATTCGTCAACTGTTCCGTGTCCGATAAATTCATCAGGAATACCTATACGTTTTACAGAGACCATGTATCCGTTATCATTCATAAATTCTATGACGGCCATTCCAAGACCGCCTTTGATACTACCGTCTTCGACGGTTATGACCCGTTTGTAATTTTTCCCTACCTCATGCAGGATATCTTCGTCTATAGGTTTTAAAAATATCATATCATAGTGCGCCGCAGAGATTCCTTGCAGGTTTGCTTTTTCAATAACATGGGCGACGGATGTCCCTATAGGGCCTAATGTAAGTATGGCGACATCATTGCCGTCGCGTAATTTGCGGCCTTTGCCATATTCCAGTAACTGAGGCGTACAATGCCAATCGGTCATATTTCCGCGTCCGCGGGGATATCTTATAGCAATAGGGCCCGACAGTTTTTTTTGCGCCGAGTACATTAAATGTTGCAAAAAATGCTCGTCCATCGGAGACGCGATATTCATGTTAGGTATGCAACGCAGATAGCTGAGGTCGAAATTTCCATGATGTGTTACGCCGTCTTCCCCGACAAGACCGGCCCGGTCGATACAAAAAATTACCGGAAGATTTTGTATGGCGACATCGTGAATTACCTGATCGAAAGCACGTTGCAGGAATGTTGAATAAATGCTGCAAAAGGGGATAAGTCCTTCTTTTGCCAGACCGGCAGCGAATGTAACGGCATGTTCTTCGGATATTCCTACGTCAAAGGAACGGGTAGGGTGGGCTTCCATCATATATATCATGGAGCTCCCGGTAGGCATGGCAGGAGTTATGGCGACTATTTTGTCGTTTTTATCGGCCAGCTCCACCAGTGTTTTGCCGAATACGTCCTGAAAACGGGGAGGAAGAGAACTTTCGTCCGACTTTACCCGTTCTCCCGTATCTTTATTGAATTTACCCGGGGCATGCCATGTAGTCGCCTCTTTTTCGGCAGGTTCGTAACCTTTTCCTTTTATCGTGCATAAATGTAGTATCTTGGGACCTGTCATGTCTTTAATATCGTTCAGAACACGAATGATATAACCTATATCATGTCCGTCTATAGGTCCGAAGTAACGTATGTTTAAGCCTTCGAATATATTTTGTTGTTTACTCAGTAAGGCTTTAAGACTATTGTTAAAGCGTAATATTGTACCTCTGTGGGCTTCATCTATAAGCTTAAGACGCCGTAATGTACGGTAAACGTCATAACGCAATTTATTATAACCTTTCGAGGTTGTGATATCTACCAGATAATTATTTAATCCTCCCACGTTATGGTCTATTGCCATATCGTTGTCGTTGAGGATAATGAGCATGTTGTTGGGAATGATGGAGGCGTTGTTCAAACCTTCGAATGCCAAACCTCCGGCTATGGAAGCATCTCCTATAACAGCAATAACCTGCCGTTGCTGTTCATCTTGTAATTGGGTAGCAGTCGCCATTCCCAAAGCGGCAGAAATAGAATTGGATGCGTGTCCGGCTACGAACGCATCGTATTCACTTTCCGAAGGGAGAGGAAAACCGCTAAGGCCGTTTAATTTTCGGTTGGTATGAAAAAGGTCACGTCTTCCCGTTAATATTTTGTGACCGTAAGCTTGGTGGCCGACGTCCCATACGATCCTGTCGTACGGAGTATTGAATACGTAATGTAAAGCGACGGTTAATTCCACTGCACCCATACTGGAAGCGAAATGTCCCGGATTCTTTGATAAAGAATCTATGATAAAGGAGCGGAGTTCGTTGCAAACTTGAGGTAGCTGATCTATGTCGAGTTTACGAAGATCTTCGGGAGAATCCAGAGTGGATAATATATTTGTTTTTTTTGTATCCGTCATATCTGATATATATGAGCAAAATAAAATATTCGGTACGGTTAAATCCAAATTGGTCTAAGAAAGTTATTTCTTATCCTTTTCACGGTTTATTTTTTTATATATGGGGATAAAAATAATAATACCCGATGCTATGATAGTAAATATTACCTGACCGTTTATTCCTCGTCCTCTGATTAATAAGAAACATAGGAATACCCATAATAATACAACGCATAACAATCTGAATATACTGTATTTTCGCATTTTAATTTTCGGTTATTTATAAATAACTACGGGCAGGAAAATTCCTGTCTGTTGTAACTTACAAATATAGATAATGTTTTACAATTGCGAAAATTAAAGTTTTTCTTTTACGGGTTATGTGTATATTCTTTGATATGATATTTCAGTTTGTTGGGAAAGTGTTTTTACGGATATTGCTTATAATGATAAAGATAAGTAGGGTGTTTATAAGACAAAGGCGCTTTAAAAGCGCCTTTGTCTTATAAATTTATTTGATGTTTTCCCTGAATTTTTTCAGATATTGCGTCATTTTTATATTGTCTTTTTCTTTGACTATTTCCAATAAAGTGGATAATTCGGTTCTTATTTTTTCCAATTGTTCCGGAGTATGCGGATTGAACAGGATTTCGGATAATAAATAGTCGTCTTCCGACGAAAGTCCTCGTGCGATAGACATATGCTTTTTAAAGGTAGTTCCGGGAGCGTCCTGGTGTTTCATGACCGCTGCGAACACAAGCGTAGAGGCGAAAGGAATGGATAGCGAGTATGCTATCGTTTCGTCATGCTCTTTGAATGAATATTCGAAAATATTGAGATGCAATTCATTATACAGGTCTTTGAAAAAGACTTTACCCAGATGGTCGCTTTCGGTGATAATGATCGTGTTTTGTGTACTCAAGTCACTCAGGTTTGCAAATGTGGGTCCGAACATGGGATGGGTTGATACGAACGGATGCCCCGCTTGTTTGTAAAATTCCGGTAATCCTGTTTTTACCGATGCGATATCCGATAATATACAATTCTTGGATAAATATGGTAATATCATTTTAAAAGCATCGATAGTATATTTTACGGTAGCAGCGTTAATAACAAGTTCAGGCTTGAAATCGGTTATCTCTTCCGGACGGGACATACGTATAGTATTGAATGTAAAACGCAGTCTCTGTAAATCGGTGTCGAACATAGCGACCTCATGTTTAAAACTTAGTACGTCCGCAAAAAACGAGCCCATTTTCCCGGCCCCTAAAATCAATATTTTCATGACCTGTGCTTCTATTTATTTATAATTTCGATTTGCTGACGTACCGATTCTTCATGGATTGCCTGCAATACCAGTTTCATAAATTCTCCGTCCATACCCAGTTCCATAGCTTGAGAGATACGTTTACTCAATATCTCATCATATCGGGTTGCTTGTAATACAGGCATGCTATGTTCTTTTTTATATTGCCCTATTTCTCTGGAAATACGCATACGTTTAGATAGAAGTTCCAGGAGCTGGTTATCCAGAATATCTATCTGGCTGCGTAATTCTGCCAGATTTTCAGTGGTTTGTGTGGTGTCACGAATAACCAGCATATGTAAGATATAATTCAGTACATCGGGAGTAATCTGCTGATTTTTATCACTCCATGCGCAATCCGGTTCGCAATGGGTTTCCACTATAAGACCGTCGTATCCCAGGTCCATGGCCTGTTGAGAAAGAGGAGCTATCAATTCTCTTTTACCACCCATATGGCTGGGATCACAGTAAATAGGAAGATTTGGCATACGTCTTCTCAATTCAATCGGTATGTGCCATTGAGGTTGATTACGGTAAATCTGCTTATCATAAGTACTGAATCCCCGGTGGATAACTCCGAGTTTGTGTATTCCCGCGTTATAAATACGTTCGACAGCCCCTATCCATAATTCCAGATCGGGATTTACAGGATTCTTGATAAGAACGGGAATATCCACGCCTTTAAGAGCATCGGCTATTTCTTGTACGGCAAAGGGATTGGCGGCAGTACGGGCTCCTATCCATAGCATGTCAATACCATGTTTCAATGCTTCGAATACGTGGCGTTCTGTGGCAACTTCGGTAGAGATGTACATCTCTGTCTCTTCTTTTACGCGTTTTAACCAGGTAAGTCCTTCTACCCCGACCCCTTCGAATCCTCCGGGTTTTGTACGGGGTTTCCATATTCCTGCACGAAATATTTTTATTCCTTGTGAGGCCAGCTCTTTGGCTGTTCTCATTACTTGTTCTTCTGTCTCTGCGCTGCAAGGACCGGCTATGATTAATGGTCTTTTCGCTTCTATACCGGGAAGCAGGATAGGTTCTAAATCTTTCATTGGGATATATTTTATTTATTTTCTTTAAAATTTAATGTCTTTATACGTTGAAGTGCTTTTTCCAGGACATCCTCAGTTGCACATAAAGAGATTCTTATATAGCGGTCTCCTTGGCTGCCGAAAATAAAACCGGGAGTGATAAATACATTAGCATCGTATAAAACCCGGTCTGCCAATGCTTCCCCGCTATTTGCGGTATCGGGAACTTTGCCCCACAGGAAAAGACCTTTTTGTCCAGAATCGAATGTGCATCCGAGAGCATTCATGATTTTTTCGGCAACCAAACGTCGTGACGCATATTGGCGGTTGAGGGAATCATACCAGTCTTTACCGCAATGTAAAGCTGTTACGGCTGCCGATTGTAGCGGACGGAACATTCCTGAATCGATATTACTTTTTACCCGTAATATCCATTCGATGAATTGGGAGTTCGAAGCCAGCATACCGATGCGCCATCCGCTCATATTATGGGATTTGCTCAATGAATTCATCTCTATGCATATTTCTTTGGCTCCTGCAATTTCGAGGATGCTCAACGGATTATCGTTTAAGATAAAACTGTACGGATTGTCATTCACAATTATAATTTTGTGGCGTTTCCCGAATTCTACCAGACGGGTGAATAATTCGATAGTCGCACAGGTTCCGGTAGGCATATGAGGATAATTTACCCACATAAGTTTTATTTTTTCGAGAGGCATTTTTTCAAGCGCTTCGAAATCAGGCATCCATCCGTTTTCTTCCTGAAGGTCATATGTGTAAATATCCGCTTCGGCGAGACGGCTTACCGAACAGTAAGTAGGATAGCCTGGATTAGGAACGAGAACTCCGTCCCCCGGGTTAAGAAATGCCAGAGAAATATGCAAGATACCTTCTTTCGAGCCTATCAAAGGTTGAATTTCTGTTTTAGGGTTTAATGTTACTCTATACCATTTTTTATACCATTCTGCAAATGCCTGCCTCAATTCGGGAATACCGACATAAGGCTGGTATACATGAGTGTCGTCCCGTCGGCTTTCCCGGCATAAGGTTTCTATGGTGTCGGCGTGAGG
The DNA here is from genome assembly GCF_025567045.1 of Barnesiella propionica. NCBI lineage: Bacteria > Pseudomonadati > Bacteroidota > Bacteroidia > Bacteroidales > Barnesiellaceae > Barnesiella > Barnesiella propionica. The sequence goes on from NZ_JAOQJK010000002.1 coordinate 165,982, forward strand.
CGGCCGGTCCGGTCCGCCGATGCCCAGGCTTATTACCTGTTTTCCGTTGGCATTCATTTCAGCTATTTCTCTTAATTTTTTTGAGAAATAATATTCGCTGATGTTGTTTACCCGGTTTGCCGGGGTTATTTCAGATAGTTTGGGTGCATTCTGCATATTCTCCAAGTATTTTAAAGTCTTTAGTTAATGGTCTTATTGCGTCGAGAGATTGTTTGTACCGGGTAAAGTTGTCAAAGGTTACATCTACGTAGAAGCGGTATTCCCATTCTCTTCCGATGATAGGTAATGACTGTATCTTAGATAGATTGATATCATAAAAAGATAAGATAGTAAGAACTTTTGACAGGCTGCCGTGTGTATGGGGAAGACTGAAAACCAGAGATGCTTTGTTTATAGTATGTCTGGCCGTGTATTCTTCTCCGGCAAAACGGTCTGCCAGAATCAGAAAACGGGTAAAATTCCGTTTATTGGTTTCGATCCCTCTTGCGAGGATGTTTAGACCGTAAATTTGTGCTGCGAGCTCTCCGCATATGGCTGCATGTCCTTTTAGTGAATTTTCCGATATTTCTTTTGCACTTCCTGCTGTGTCGTCCTTTTCTACGATCTTCATGTGCGGATTGCTTTTGAGGAATTCTTCACATTGCATTAATGCGATAGGGTGGGAATTCACTTCTGTGACAGTTTGCAGGGTATCGTCCGGAAGAGCAGCCAGTACATGGGAAATGCGTAATTTATATTCACCTATGATGTTTAATTCACTTTTACGTAATAACTCGTGGTTTTGTAATAAACTACCCGCAATCGTATTTTCGATTGCCATGATTCCCAATAAAGTGCAGTCATCGTTCATTTTTGCAAATAACTCCGGAAAACTCATGCACGGAACGGCTTCTATTTCTTCCTGATAAAAATAAGAACGTGCGGCAGCTTCATGATAACAGCCTGTTACTCCTTGTATAGCAATTCTTTTCTTTTCCATTTTATAGTCATAAAATAAAAATCCCATCTTTTGGCAAAGGTGGGATTTGTCTTTTTATTTGAAATTCGTATTTATAACAGCAACAACCCACCTTACATTTTTAGTAAAGAAAAAATAAAGGCCGTAAAAGAAAAATGTATGATTGACGTTCATTGTCGTATCGTATTAAAATAAAAAATCCCGTTTGTTCGAAACGGGATTTTAATATATTATTTTGTTTTTATCGTTTTTGTGTTTTACATAAAACCCCGTTTTTATTTTTTTCCGAAATAAAAATAAAAATAAAAGTAATATGCAAAATTCAGATTTTTCATTGTTTGTAAATTGTCATTTTTCTGTGACAAAAGTAATGATTAGTTTCTTCTTTCCAAACTTTTTGCGGCTTTTTTTGATGTAATATTAAAAAAATAAGTTTGAGGACTCGGTGGAGAATAATACAATTCTGAATACCGGAAATATGATTAAAATAAACCAAGATAATGTGTGTAAGTATTTAAAAATATATATTATGCTTTGGAATATATATGTTGGTAAGTATGGCAATAATGAAGTAAACAGGGAACCTTTTTATTAAAAAATAAGCAGGAATAGTAACTTTTACGAAATTTTCTTTATCTTTGAACGATTTATAAAGGAGGCAAATATGAAAGCTGTAGAGCAGATACTGGTAAATGGTATAGAAAACGCATTTAAAGAGGCGATAGCAAAAGCTGATGAGAAGAATTTGGCATTATCCGATATGTACATACGGATAAAAAATGAGGAAGCTTCTTTTACTATATATGATGATACCGATAATGTATTGGTCCAGGTGAATGTTGATGAACTCAGTGAATGGAAAGATCCTTCGGACGAGGGTTATGAAATGGCTTTAACCGGATTCCTGAAACAAATATTGAATACTCCCTCATTGAAATCTGAATTTGAAAAGCTCAATATATTAACTCCTTTTTCGGTTGTGCTGGTCGATGATGATTTTGAGGCAATTGCCGAGTTATTGACTATAGATGATGAAAATATTTATCTTGAAGATAATTTCTGGAACAAAATGGATAAGGAACTGGATGAATTTTTTGAAAATCTGATGAAAGATGTAAAATAAGAATATACTGAAAAAATAATATAAAGTGCCGGTCATTATTCTCTATGAACGGCATTTTCGTGTTTTGTACCCAATATAAAAGATAAATCATGAAATAAAAAATATAGAATTGTAAACTATTAATATGAAAAAAATAATTCTATCAATTGCATTATGTCTTTATTGTATTATAACATTCGGACAAAATCTAACTCAAGAAATTGAAAAAGTGATACAAGAGAAACAGGCTTCTATAGGCGTGGCAGTCATGTATGGAGACAAAACTTTTGCTGTCGCCAATCATAAAAAATATCCAATCATGAGTGTATTCAAATTTCATATTGCAGTAACAGCATTAAAAAAGATGGAAACGGAAAATATACCTTTAGATAGTATGATATATATAGAGCCAAAACAAATCCATAAAAAAACATTTAGCCCATTAAGAGATAAATATCCAAATCAAAGAATACACCTATCATATCGAGATATGATAGAATATACAGTTGCACATAGCGATAATAACACATGTGATTTACTGATAGAATTTGTAGGAGGGATAAAGAATGTGGATACATATATAAAATCACTTGGAATTAAAGACCTAAATCTTACGGAGACGGAACATGATATGCATGAAAACATAATGAATTGCTACAATAATTGGAGTACGCCTTTATCTATTGCACAATTATTAAAGAAAGTCTATACAGAAAATATTTTGACTGAAGACCACTTTACTTTTTTAGAAAAAATCATGCTTAATTGTTCTTCAGGAAAAGACAAATTAAAAGCAGGATTGCCTGCAGACATTAAGATAGCTCACAAAACAGGACATTCAGATCGCACTTCTGACGGTTTGCAAATAAGCGAGGCTGATGCCGGGGTTATTTATTTACCTAATGGAGAAAAATGTTATATTGTGGTTTTGATAAAAGATTCTCGAGAGTCGGATAAAGACAATGCTAAAATAATGGCAGATATAGCGAATTTAACTTTTAGAATTTATAATACCGGTATTTAATATATGAATTACCCCAATAATATAATACGTACAAAAGGGCTCTTTTTTCAGAGCTCTTTTGTATTTAGATATTCTCTTATACTGAAATAGAGTTATACCTAAAGATGAAAAAAATCAAGTATTAGTTTGAATATCGAAACTAAACAACTATTTTTGCGGTCGCATTTTGTAAACGTGTGTACAAATATCTTTGTTCTTGTTATACAAAGCATATTATCGTATTGATTATAAGTTTAATATTAAATAAATTCGAAAGAATGAACGTTTCGCAACAAAACACTGACAAATTAAATGCAGTAATTTCTATTGAGGTTACTAAAGCAGATTACCAGGAGAGTGTAAATAAAGCTCTGCGCACTTATGGCCAGAAAGCAAATATTCCCGGTTTCCGTAAAGGAAAAGTTCCCTTTGGTATACTCAACAAGATGTTCGGAAAATCTGTGTTGGTAGAAGAGATCAATAAGTTGGTTTCTGATAAACTTTTCGGATATATTCGTGAAAATCAATTAAATATTTTAGGTGAACCTATGCCTGTAGAAAATCAGGAAATTGATTTTGATAAACAGGAAGATTTTACCTTTAATTTCGATATAGCTTTGGCTCCGGAAATAAAAGTTTCACTGAATAAAGATGTACATGTTCCTTATTATAATATCACCGTGGATGATGATATGGTTAATAAACAGATAGACGCTTTTGCAAACCGCTATGGAAAACAAGTAGTAGTGGAAGAAGTGGGAGAAAAAGATCTGGTGAAAGGTTCAATGGTGGAACTGAATGAGGATGGAACATCTAAAGAAGGAGGAATTGTGGTGGAATCTACGGTCGTTTCTCCTTATTATTTTAAAAATGAAGATGAGAAAGCTAAATTTGTCGGTGCTAAAACAGGTGCTAAAGTCGTATTCAACCCGGCAAATACCTGTGATGCGAATCCGGCTGAACTGGCTTCGATGCTGAATATTGATAAGGCTGTTGCTGCTGATGTGAAGTCTTCTTTTGAAATGACCATTAAGGAAATTACAGGTTTGAAACCTGCTGAAATGGATCAGGAATTCTTTGATAATGTATTTGGTAAAGATACGGTAAAATCGGAAGATGAATTCAAGGCAAAAGTTCGTGAATTCATTGCCATGCAATTAGCTCCCGAAAGTAATTATAAGTTCGGTATCGATGCACGTGAAGTCATTGAAAAACAAATCGGGGAATTTGATTTACCTGATACTTTCCTGAAACGTTGGTTGTTGGCTACCAATAAAGAACGCAAAGCAGAAACTATCGATGACGAATATACAAAAATGTTGCCGGACCTTAAATGGCATCTTATCAAAGAACAGATTGCTAAAGATACTCAATTGAAGATAGAAGACGCCGATCTTATGATTATGGCTAAGAACGTAGCTGCATCGCAATTTGCTCAATACGGAATGACCGGACTTCCTGACGATGTATTGGAAAAATATGCTAAAGAAATGCTGGATAACCGGGAAACAAAAAGCAATTTGATAGATCGTGTTACTGAAACCAAGATACTTGCCGGTATTAAAGACGCTGTGACATTAGATGAAAAATCTATATCCAGCGAAGATTTCTACAAAATGTTTGAGAATAAATAAGACCTTATAGATATTCTCTTTTAAGGAACCCGCTCTGTTCAAATGCAGAGCGGGTTTTTATTTAGGTTTTCCTTTTTACCGGAAATAAATTTGTGACTATAAAATATGGTTACTTGCATGTCAATGTTTATATTTGCACTCCTTTTGCTGAAAATGTGTAAAGACAGTTCTTGCAATTATGCGGATAAATAGAAAATCCTTCGGGATTTTTGTTTTATAGAACAAAATTTACAGTGTGTAATTCTTAATGATATTAAATACTGTTTTCCGCGTGAATAAAACTTGCAGGATTCTTGAATTTATTTATAACTTTGTTTGTTAGTATAATAGAAAACCAATTAAAAAGAACATATTTATGGCTAATGACTTTAGAAATTATGCGGTAAAACATCTGGGGATGAACGGGCTGGCTATAGACCAGTATATGGCGGCTTCGGATATTACCAGTAGTTACATTTCTCCGACCATTATCGAAGAGCGTCAGCTCAATATCGCTCAAATGGACGTGTTTTCCCGTTTGATGATGGATCGTATTATATTTATGGGAACTCAGGTAGATGATTATTCCGCCAATGTGATTCAGGCCCAGTTGCTTTATCTGGATTCGGCCGATCCCGGAAAAGACATATCTATTTATTTCAATAGTCCCGGAGGTTCGGTATATGCAGGATTAGGCATTTATGATACTATGCAATATATTAGCAGCGATGTATCCACTATATGTACAGGCATGGCGGCATCGATGGCTGCTGTATTATTAGTATCTGGAACCAAAGGAAAAAGATTCGCTTTACAGCATTCTCGCGTAATGATTCACCAGCCGATGGGTGGTGCTCAGGGGCAGGCTTCCGATATAGAGATTACGGCTCGGGAAATACAAAAACTTAAAAAAGAACTTTACACCATAATAGCCGAACATTCCGGAAATTCTTATGAAAAGGTAGAAAGAGATTCCGATCGAGATTACTGGATGACTGCTGTCGAAGCAAAAGAATACGGTATGATTGATGATGTATTGATAAAAGCGGCCCGTTGATATAAAGGCCCGCAGTTATATAACCTAAACAAGAATGGCAAAAAAAGAAAACAGATGTAGCTTTTGTGGCCGCTCCGAACACGAAGTTAATTTGCTTATGCCCGGCCGTGACGGATGCATTTGCGATATGTGTGCCGAGCAAGCCTATCTCATAACAGAAGAATATTTGAACAAAAAGAAGTCGGGAAACAAGAATGATTTGGGTTTCACCAAGCAGGATCTGCCTCGTCCGGCCGATATTAAAGCATTTCTGGACCAGTATGTTATAGGACAGGATGCCGCCAAGCGTTATCTTTCCGTATCGGTGTATAACCATTATAAACGGCTGATGCAGAACTTTTCTCAGGATGATGATGTGGAAATCGAGAAATCCAATATTATCATGGTGGGACCTACGGGGACAGGAAAAACTTTGCTGGCAAAAACAATCGCCAGGCTGCTGAAAGTACCGTTCACGATTGTCGATGCAACAGTGCTTACCGAAGCCGGATACGTAGGGGAAGATATAGAAAGTATTCTTACCCGTTTATTGCAGGTGGCTGATTATGATGTTGCCGCTGCCGAACGTGGTATAGTTTTTATCGATGAAATAGATAAAATTGCACGTAAAAGCGATAATCCGTCGATAACGAGGGATGTTAGCGGCGAAGGAGTTCAGCAAGGGCTCTTAAAATTACTGGAGGGTTCTATTGTGAATGTTCCCCCTCAGGGAGGACGTAAGCATCCGGAACAAAAAATGATCCCCGTAAATACTAAAAACATACTATATATTTGCGGAGGGGCTTTTGATGGAATAGAGCGTAAAATAGCCATGCGCCTTAACACTCATGTGGTAGGATATAATAGAGGGAACCGTCATTCTGTAGCCGATCGCGATAATATGTTGCAATATGTGGCGCCTCAGGATTTAAAGGCTTTCGGCCTGATTCCCGAGATAATAGGCCGCTTACCTATACTTACTTCGTTACAGCCGTTGGATAAGGAATCTTTGCGCCGTATACTCGTCGAACCGAAAAATTCCATTATTAAACAATATATCAAGTTGTTCGATATGGATGGGGTTACTCTTACATTTGATGACGATGTGCTGGACTATGTTGTAGAGAAAGCTATTGAATTTAAGTTAGGAGCACGCGGTTTGAGGTCTATAGTCGAGACTATTATGATGGATGCCATGTACGAGATACCGTCTTCCAATAAGAAGAAATTGACTATTACCCAAAAATATGCTGCGGAGAAACTTGAAAAAGCAAATTTGTTGGCGTTGCATTAAAAAATAATCAAGAAAAAATTGGAGAAATCAAAGAGATATTTATAAATTTGTTACAGTCAATTATGCTAAAAAACTGTTTTGAACACCAATAATCCTAACGTTACATGGCTGATTATATAAATCTGACAGATGAACTGAAAAAAAACTTCGGGTTTGATACATTTAAAGGAAATCAGGAGGCAATTATAAAAAACTTACTGGCTGGAAAAGATACTTTTGTACTTATGCCTACAGGAGGTGGAAAGTCATTATGCTATCAGTTGCCGTCCTTAATGATGAAAGGTACCGCCGTTGTTATTTCTCCGTTGATCGCATTGATGAAAAATCAAGTTGATGCCATGCGTAATTTCAGCGAAGAAGATGGTGTCGCTCATTTTATAAATTCATCTCTGAATAAAGCTGCGATAGATCAGGTCAAAAACGATATACTTTCGGAAAAGACCAAATTATTGTATGTAGCACCCGAATCGCTTACTAAAGAAGAAAATATAGAATTCCTTAAACAGATCGATATCTCCTTTTATGCCGTAGACGAGGCTCATTGTATTTCGGAATGGGGACACGATTTCCGTCCGGAGTATCGCCGTATTCGCCCGATCATTAATGAGATAGGCGTACGTCCGGTTATTGCTCTCACGGCAACGGCAACCCTTAAGGTTCAGCACGACATTCAAAAGAATCTTGGAATGACCGATTCTGCTGTATTTAAATCATCCTTTAACCGCCCTAATCTGTATTATGAGGTACGTCCCAAAACACAGAATATTGATAAGGATATTATTAAATACATAAAATCGCAGGAAGGAAAATCGGGTATTATTTATTGCCTGAGCCGTAAAAAAGTAGAAGAGCTGGCCGAAATGTTGCGTGTAAACGGTATAAACGCCCTGGCTTACCATGCCGGGATGGATTCTGCTACCCGCACACAAAATCAGGACGCTTTTCTTTTGGAGAAAATCGACGTTATTGTGGCGACTATCGCTTTCGGGATGGGTATAGATAAACCGGATGTACGTTACGTTATCCATTACGATATACCTAAAAGCCTGGAAGGATATTATCAGGAAACCGGTAGAGCCGGTCGTGACGGCGGAGAAGGTCAGTGCATCACGTTCTATATGAATAAAGACTTGCAAAAACTGGAAAAGTTTATGCAGGGTAAGCCTATTGCCGAACAGGAAATCGGTAAACAACTATTGCTTGAAACAGCTGCTTATGCAGAGTCTTCCCTCTGCCGTCGTAAACTGTTGTTGCATTATTTCGGGGAGGAATACAATGAAGATAATTGCGGTAATTGTGACAATTGTTTAAACCCTAAAAAACAAGTGGAAGCTAAAGATTTACTTTGTGCAGTTATTGAAACTGTTATTGCGTTAAAAGAGAAGTTCAAAGCAGATCATGTGATCGATGTGATGTTAGGAAAAGAGACTTCCGAGGTATTATCCTATCATCAGGACGAACTGGAAGTGTTCGGCTGTGGCCAGGGAGAAGATGAAAAGACCTGGAATGCCGTGATACGGCAAGCCCTTATCAGTGGTCACCTCGATAAAGATATTGAGAATTACGGATTGCTCAAGGTGACTAAAGCCGGGCATGCATTCCTTAAGAAACCGGTTTCTTATAAAATTGTGCAGGATGCCGATTTTGAGGATACCGAAGAAGAAGTACCGATGAAAGGAGGGGCAATATGTGCCGTTGATCCCGAACTTTATTCTATACTTAAGGATTTACGTAAAAAGATTGCTAAAAAGCTGGAATTACCTCCTTATGTAATATTTCAGGATCCTTCGCTGGAAGCTATGGCTACGACCTATCCGATCACAATGGACGAGCTGCAGAATATTCCCGGTGTCGGAGCCGGCAAGGCTAAACGATACGGAGAAGAATTTATTAAAGTTATTAAGGCGCATGTAGAAGAAAATGAGATCGAACGTCCTGAAGACTTGCGTGTACGTACCGTAGCTAATAAATCGAAACTTAAAGTCTCCATCATTCAGGCTATCGACCGTAAGATAGCATTGGATGAGCTTGCAGAATCCAAAGGCCTTGAGTTTACCGAGTTACTGGATGAGGTAGAGGCTATTGTATATTCCGGAACAAAAATAAATATCGATTATTTTTTACATGAGATCATGGACGACGATCATATAGAAGATATTTTCGATTATTTTAAAGAGAGTGAAAGCGATAGTCTGGAAGATGCGATTGAAGAATTCGGTCGTGAATATACCGAGGAAGAAATACGCTTGATCCGTATAAAATTCCTTTCGGAAATGGGAAACTAATAGATTTTGTATATAATATAAATGCAGTAAATGCGGTATTCAATACCGCATTTACTGCATTTATATTATTGGATGGAATATTTTTATAGTATAAATAGTTTCAATAGTCGTAATTTAAAATTTTCTTAAAAATAAAAGGAATCATTTCCTGCGAAACGGGAAATATATGTATCTTTGCGTGCAATAAAATTTTAATGTCACCATCATTATGTCATTTATTGCAGAAAAAGTGGTTATGGACGGTCTAACATTTGACGATGTTCTGTTAGTTCCGGCGTATTCCGAAGTCCTTCCAAGAAATGTCGATCTCTCGACGAAGTTTTCACGCAACATCAGTCTTAATGTCCCTTTGGTTTCAGCGGCAATGGATACTGTAACCGAAGCTCAGTTGGCTATAGCTATAGCCCGCGAAGGAGGAATAGGAGTGATTCATAAAAATATGCCTATCGAGGCGCAGGCGCGGCAGGTACATGCCGTGAAAAGAGCTGAGAATGGCATGATTTATGACCCGGTAACGATCAAGCGGGGGTCAACGGTGAAAGACGCTCTTCAAATGATGAAAGAGTTCCATATCGGAGGCATTCCTGTGATAGATGATAATAATCATTTGGTAGGTATCGTTACGAACCGGGATTTAAGATTCGAACGAGATTTGGATCGCCTTATCGATGAAGTCATGACTTCCGAGAGTCTGGTTACCACTACGCAATCTACCGATTTACAACAAGCGGCCGATATACTTCAGCAGTACAAAATAGAAAAACTGCCCGTAGTAGATAAGGATGGAAAATTAGTCGGTTTGGTTACCTATAAAGATATAACTAAGGCGAAAGACAAGCCCTTTGCCTGTAAAGATAAATTAGGCCGTTTGCGTGTCGCAGCCGGGGTTGGTGTTACCAACGATACAATGACTCGAGTGGATGCATTGGTAGAAGCTGGCGTAGATGCGATCGTGATAGATACGGCTCACGGACATTCCGTTTATGTCGTGAATGTTCTTAAAGAAGTAAAGGCAAAATATCCCCATATAGATGTAGTCGTAGGAAATGTCGCAACAGGAGAAGCTGCCAGATATTTGGTTGATGCCGGTGCCGATGGTGTGAAAGTGGGTATAGGTCCGGGTTCTATTTGTACGACACGTGTGATAGCCGGAGTGGGAGTTCCCCAGCTTTCTGCTGTTTACGATGTCGCTAAGGCGCTGGAAGGAACAGGGGTTCCCCTTATTGCCGATGGTGGTATACGCTATTCCGGCGATATTGTTAAAGCGATAGCAGCCGGAGCTTATTCTGTAATGTTAGGTGGTGTGTTGGCCGGAGTGGAAGAATCGCCGGGCGAAACTATTATTTATAATGGACGTAAATATAAGACATATCGTGGAATGGGTTCTTTGGAAGCCATGGAAAAAGGTTCCAAAGACCGTTATTTCCAGGCGAACGAATCCGATACGAAGAAGCTGGTTCCAGAAGGAATAGCAGCCCGGGTTCCTTTCAAAGGATCATTGTACGAAGTCGTTTACCAGATGGTAGGTGGTTTGCGTGCGGGAATGGGATATTGCGGAGCCGGGAATATAGAGAAATTGCACAAAGCTAAATTTGCACGTATAACCAACGCCGGTGTTGCAGAGAGTCATCCGCATGACGTGACTATTACAAGTGAAGCACCGAATTACAGCCGTGGATAAAGAATTATAATTATTTTTTATCTTTATAATACACTATTTTCTCGTGTTCAATATAATTTTCTTATATTTGGAACGTTAAAATAGTGTATTATTTTTTATACTAAAATTTATGATGAATAAAGCGGAGTAATGCTCCTCTGCTTATAGTGCTTAAATATGATAAAACCAATGAAAAAGAAATTGCTGTTACTGTCTTTGTGTGCCGGAGGAACTCTCCTAATGGCGCAACCTGTCAATGACCCAGTATTGATGAAAATAAATGGGAAGGATATCAAGAAATCGGAATTTGAGTACATTTACAACAAAAACAATCAGCAGCAACTTGAACACAAGTCGCTTGATGAGTATTTGGTTCTGTTCACCAATTATAAACTAAAGGTAGCTGAAGCAGAAGCTTATGGTCTCGATACGGTGCAGGCGTTCAAAAAAGAACTGGCCGGATATAGAAAAGAACTGGCGAAACCATATTTGGTCGATTCCAAGCTGGATGAACAAATGGCCCGCGAGGCATACCACCGCCTGAAAGAAAATGTGGAAGTCGAGCATATTCTTTTTTCTATAAATAATCCGAATGATGAAGCTGAGAAAAAGGCCGCTTTCGATAAGGCTATGCAGGCCCGTGAAAGAATATTGAAAGGCGAAGATTTCGGTAAGGTGGCTTTTGAATGCTCTGATGATCCTTCTGCGAAAGAAAATAACGGTTATTTGGGCTTTATCAAAGGATTCCGTACTGTATTGCCTTTCGAAGATGCTGTTTATAGCATGAAACCGGGAGATTTGTCCAAACCTGTATTAAGCCAGTTCGGATATCATATTATAAAAGTATTGAGTACTCGTCCCGATCCGGGGAGTGTGCTTACCGCCCATATCGCTCTCATGGTTCGGAAAAATGCGCCGGAAGGATTGATGGCTGAAAAGGAGAAAGAAATAAAAGAAATTTATAATGAAGTTATCAATGGAGGTGACTTTGCCAAAATAGCAAAAGAAAAATCAGAAGACAGAGGTTCCTCTCGCAACGGAGGACAATTACCTTGGTGTAACAGTGGTGATTTCGTTCCTGAATTTGAAAAAGTAGCATTTGCCTTAAAAAATAAGGGTGATATTTCGGAACCAGTGCTTTCTCCTTTTGGCTGGCATATAATTAAATTACTGGATCGTAAGGAATTTCCTTCCTTTGAAGAGAAAAGAAACGAAATTATGAACCGCCTGGCACGCGATAGTCGTGGAGCGAAAGCAAAGGAGTCGTTAGTTACACAATTGAAAGAAGCATATCATTTCAAACTGAATCAGGATATTTTAAATAAAATGTATGCTCGGACAGAAAAGAAGGGAATCGATTCTTTGTTCTTGGCTGATATAAGTAAAGATGAAACCTGGTTGTTTTCGTTTGACGGAGGAGGAATGAAATTATCCGAATTTGGTGAAGCGATAACTCCGGTAGTTTATGGTCTGGTTTATAATCCCAATACTCCTGCCCGTGAGTTTATAGATACTCAAATTAAGAAATATGTAGAAAACCAAATCCTAACGTATGAAGAGAATAATCTGGATGTTAAGTATCCCGATTTTCGTAATCTTATGAATGAATACCGTGATGGTATGCTGCTTTTCGAAATAAGTAATCGTGAAGTTTGGGAAAAAGCATCTCAGGATACTCAGGGACTTGAAAAGTATTTCAAGAAAAATAAAAAGAAATACAACTGGAAAGAACCTCATTTTAAAGGGTATTTGGTTCAATGTGCGAATGATTCTGTTGCCGGACTTGTGCAGAACCGGATTAAAACCGCTCCTAAAGATTCTGTCATATATTATGTAATTCGGGAATTCAATAACGATAGTGTCAAGAATGTCCGTATTGAACGTGGATTATATGTGGCAGGAGACAATGCGAATATAGATAATCTGGTATTCGCGCAAGGGGAAAAACAAATAGATGAAAAATTTCCTGTTATGTTTACAGCAGGTAAAATCTTGAAAAAAGGACCGGAAGAGTATACCGATGTTCGTGGGCAGGTGACAGCCGATTATCAAACTTATCTTGAAAAAGTGTGGGTAAAGATGCTAAATAAGAAATATCCGGTTGAAATAAATAAAGATGTTCTAAAAACGGTTAATAAACAATAGATTCAGCACTTTTCGTTGTATTTTTATGACGAAGATTTGTTTAGAACGTTTTTTATTAAATCGTAAAATATGCGAAAGTCCGCTCTCTTATTCGTACCATTTGTTTTATTTTCTTTGCTTGTAATAGCATGCAAAGGAAGTAATAACGGCGAAGACGGGAACGGACTTTTGGTTAGGATAGGCGGTCATACTCTGTCAAAAGAAGATCTGGCAGAGGTCATGCCGAACAATTTGTCGGAGGCAGACAGTGCCGAGTTCGCCGAACATTATATCAGGCAGTGGATTGACGACCAGTTATTATACGAAGTAGCCAGTAAAAATGTTCCGGATATGGACCGTATTGACAAGGAAGTAGAACGTTATCGAAAAGAACTGATAACTTATGAGTATCGCAATAGATTGATAGGCGAAAAAGCTGGTACGGAGTTTTCCGATGAAGATATGGAAGCATATTATAAAGCCAATCCTGAACAGTTCAGACTGAAGAGAGCGGTAATAAAAGGCCTTTTTTTGAAAGTACCGGAAAAGTCCCCTAATATTGACAAGCTGAAAAGATGGTATAGTTCCGGTAAACCCGAAGCCATAGAAAATATAGAAAAATACGGTTTGAAAAATGCCGTGATTTATGAATATTTTTATGACAAATGGGTAGATCTGGATGAAGTAATGGCAAATATACCTTATGTAATGGAAGATGAAACTTCTTTTTTGAAAAATCATAAAACTTTGGAGGTTCATGATAAGGGATATTGGTACTTGCTTCATATTAGTGAATATCGTCCCGAAGGAGGAGAAGCTCCTTTTGACTTCGCCCGTACTCAGATACAAGATATTTTTGTAAATAGAAACCGGTTAAGGTTTAACCGTGAGATGGAAGAGGAGTTGTATCGTGAAGCTATGAATAAGGATAAGATAGAATTCTTTTATAAAAATCCTGAAGAAAAGAAATAAAAACGAATAAATAAAAAATGCGAAATCTAAAAAGTATTACGGCCGCTATGCTTTTGGTATGTGCGGGTATTGCAACACCGTTTGCAGCGACGGCGCAGGAAAACAATGTTATTGATGAGGTCGTGTGGGTAATCGGTGACGAGGCTATTTTTAAGTCCGAAGTGGAGGAACAATATCGTCAAATGCAATATGAAGGACAAAAGATAGACGGGGATCCTTATTGTGTCATTCCTGAACAACTGGCAATTCAAAAGCTTTTTTTGCATCAGGCGAAGATAGATACGATTAGTGTTCCCGATGCTACTGTATTTCAGCAGGTCGAATCCCGTATGAACTATTTTATAGCGAATATAGGTTCGAAAGAAAAACTGGAAGAATATTTTAAGAAATCGGTTACCGAGATTCGTGAAGAATTGGCGGAAGTTATCCGCAATACCGGAACCGTGCAGGAAGTACAACGTAACTTAGTGAAAGATGTAAAAATTACACCTTCCGAAGTTCGCAAATATTTCAGTAGATTGCCCGATGACAGCATACCGTTTATTCCTCTTCAGGTAGAAGCGCAGATAATAACATTAAATCCCCGTATTCCCCAACAGGAGATAGATAATATTAAAGCTCGCCTCCGGGACTATTCAGACAGGATCATGAGAGGAGAATCGGATTTTTCAACGCTGGCTATTTTGTATTCCGAAGACGGTTCTGCCAGAATGGGAGGAGAAATCGGTTTTCTGGGAAAAGCTGAATTAGATCCGGCTTATGCCAATGTAGCTTTTAAACTTACCGATACGAAGAAGGTTTCCAAGATTGTAGAATCGGAATTCGGTTATCATATAATACAATTGATAGAAAAGCGCGGTGACCGTATCAATACCCGTCATATATTGCTGAAACCTCATGTATCGGATAAAGACCTGACAGATGCTTTAAATCGTTTGGATTCATTGCGTACTGATATTATGGATAATAAATTCACTTTTGATGATGCCGCGGCAGTTGTTTCTCAGGATAAGGATACGAGGAATAATAAAGGAATTATGGTGAACCAGAATACCGCTACAACCCGTTTTGAAATGAGTCAGTTACCTCAGGAAGTAGCGAAGGAGATAGATAAAATGAAGGTTGGCGAAATATCCAAACCTTTTATCATGATGGATCGAGCCAAAGGAAAAGAAATTGTCGCTATTGTCCGGTTGAGGAATCGTATTGAAGGACACAAGGCAAATATGTCCGACGATTATCAGGAACTGAAAAGTATAGTTGAGGCTGAGAAGAAAAACGAGATTATCAATAACTGGATTAAGAAAAAACAGAGTGAGACATATATCCGCATTAACGATGGATGGAGAAATTGTGATTTCCAGTATGATGGTTGGATAAAAAAATAAAAAAATGTCTTTTCACAGAAAAAAAATGCATAACAGCGGGCATAGGATACTTGTATGTATTCTATGCCTGTTGGCTCTTTGTGCCTGGGCACAGACGATCCGGCGGGGAGCGCCTTCCATGCCCCAGGCCCTCAAGGATAATCCCGATAAAGTATATTTATTATATAGCGATGAACTTACGCTGAACGAAAGCCGTCCCGATTATCAGGTATTAAGAGGAAATGTCCGTTTTCGTAAGGATAGCATGTATATGTATTGCGACAGTGCTTATTTCTATAGTAAATCCAATTCTTTAGATGCGTTCGGTAATGTGAGAATGGAGCAAGGAGATACCTTATTCGTATTTGCCGATGTCCTGTATTATGACGGACCAGCCCAGCTCGCCCGTTTGCGTTATAACGTAAGAATGGAAAACCGGGATGTAACCCTTTTTACAGATAGCCTTAACTATGATTTGGTTCCTAATATCGGTTATTATTTTGAAGGAGGGAAAATAGTGGATTCTCAAAATGAACTTTCCTCCGTTTACGGACAATATTCTCCGGATACGAAAGAAGCTGTTTTCAATTATGATGTGGTATTGGTGAACGAGCAATATACTCTTTATTCCGATACGCTCGAATATAGCACAATGACTAAGATAGCCGATATTGTAGGCCCTTCGAAAATTGTATCGGACAGTAATATTATATATTCCAGTAAAGGATGGTATGATACGGAAAATAATAAAGCACTGTTACTTGACCGTTCGGTGGTGGTTGGGAAAACTCAGCAACTTACCGGCGATTCACTTTTCTATAATAGAGAAAAAGGGTTTGGAGAAGTATTCGGTAATATACAACTTACCGATTCGGCCCGCAAAGTGATTATGGAGGGGCAATATGGCTTCTATAATGAGAAAAACGAATTTGCTTTTGCTACGGATTCGGCTCGTTTATTGGAATTTTCAAGGGGAGATACCCTTTTTCTTCATGCCGATACTCTCCAATCTATGTTGGTATTGCCCGATTCATCCCGTATTTTGAAAGCTTTTCATGAGGTCCGTTTTTTTCGTGTAGACGTACAAGGTGTTTGTGATTCATTGGAATATCTTACAGCCGATTCAACTTTATATATGTTCCGTGATCCTATTATATGGAACGGAAGTTACCAGATATTCGGAGATACGATAAGGGTGCATATGAATGACAGTACGGTCGAATGGGTTCATATACCTCAATTTGCTTTTGCTGCACAACACAAGGATTCTGTATATTTCGACCAGTTGGCCGGTAAAGATTTAAAGGCATTTTTCCGGGAAGGAGAGCTATATAAAATTGATGTCAGCGGAAATGTACAAACCATATTTTATCCTATGGAAAGGGATTCCACCTATACGGGGCTGAATAATGCCGAGAGCAGTTTCCTTACCATGTTGTTAAAAGACCAGAAAATGGACAAGCTTACTATGTGGCCCGAGGTAAAAGGAAGTATGACGCCTCCGCAGCTTATTAAGCGTTCCCAGCTTTTTTTGCCGGATTACCGTTGGTATGAACCTATTCGCCCAAAAGATAAGTGGGACATATACCGTAAAATTGAGAAAAAGGTTGAGGACGTGCCTAAAAAACAAAAGCATCGTTTTGGAGAACAGTAACATATTATGCGTATTACCGCAAAGTTTATAATCTTTGTCTAAATGAAAATATGAGTGATGTAATTAAACTTTTACCCGATTCGGTAGCGAATCAGATAGCAGCTGGGGAAGTGATACAACGTCCGGCTTCTGTGATCAAAGAATTGGTGGAAAATGCTATTGATGCCGGCGCGACATCAATACAGATAATATTGAAAGAAGCCGGACGCACTCTTATACAAGTGATCGATAATGGAAAGGGTATGTCTCCTACAGATGCCAGACTGGCTTTTGAGCGCCATTCCACCTCAAAGATACGTTCGGCAGAGGATTTGTTTACCTTACAAACAATGGGTTTCCGGGGAGAAGCCCTGGCTTCTATTGCAGCTATAGCCCAGGTCGATTTAAAATCCCGTCGTCCGGATGACGAAATAGGTACATGTGTGTGCATATCGGCTTCACAATGCGAGTCTCAGGAGCCCGTTTCTTGTCCTCCCGGCAGTAATTTTTCGGTCAAGAATATATTCTTTAACGTACCAGCCCGGCGTAAGTTTCTTAAATCCAACCAGATTGAATTGAGTAATATTCTTACTGAATTTGAACGTATAGCATTAATCAATACCGGTGTGGAATTTTCTCTTTCTCATAATGGTAATGAACTGTTTAACCTGCCGGCTTCCAATTTCAGGCAACGCATCATCTCTATTTTTGGAAAAAGTTTGAATCAGCAGTTGCTGACGGTCGAAGTAAAAACTTCATTGGTAGAAATGGAGGGTTATATTGGAAAACCGGAAGCCGCTCGGAAAAGAAATGCATTGCAATATTTTTTTGTAAACGGGAGATATATGCGCCATCCTTATTTTCATAAAGCTGTAATGACTTGTTATGAAAATCTGGTTCCCGTAGGAGAAATGCCTAATTATTTCCTGAATCTGAAAGTTGATCCTGCTTCTATAGATGTAAATATACATCCTACGAAGACCGAAATAAAATTTGAAAACGAACAACCCATCTGGCAAATTATTTCTGCTTCGATCAAAGAGACTTTGGGAAAATTTGGAGTAGTTCCTTCCATTGACTTTGATATGGCGGATGCTCCCGAAATTCCGGTATTTCATAACAATCCGTCCGTTAAACCTCCTCGTGTCGATTTCGACCCCGCTTATAATCCGTTCAAAAGTTCCCCCGGTGTTACAGGCAAACGCCCTGAGTATGACTGGAAACAGTTATATGACGGATTTCGTTCCGGAGACCGTCAGCAAGAAACAGGAAAACCTTCTGACAATGAAGTGATATTTGAATCTCGTCTTAACAAAGACGAGATTGTAGACGGAATAACAGGAATGATTGATATCCCTGAAAATGGGGAAGAGCAGATTCTTATTGATGGAATGGATAACGTATCGGGAAACGGCTCTGATTACTTACAGTTAAAAGGGCGTTACATACTGGCTCCTGTTAAGTCGGGCTTGGCGATGATAGACCAGCACCGGGCACATGTGCGTATATTGTTCGATGAATATATCCGCCATATATCATTACATAAAGGAATATCTCAACGAATACTTTTCCCGGAAATTATACAGCTTACTTCGGTTCAGGCAGCTGTTTTGCAGGAAATCAGTGAAGATTTGCTGGCATTGGGGTTTGAATTGAGCGATATGGGACATTTTTCATATGCCGTGAATGGAGTTCCTTCAGGTATTGAAGGAGTGGATGTAAAAAACCTTATAAGCAGTATGATTGATTCGGTAACAGAAAAAGGAAACGATATAAAAAATGATGTTCACCAGCGTATTGCCCTTTCTCTTGCACGGGCAGCTGCTATTCCGGTAGGGCAAGTGCTTTCCGTTATGGAAATGGATAGGCTCGTCGGAGACCTGTTTGTCTCGGCTATGCCCAATTATACCCCCGACGGACAAGTGATTATCCATATTCTGTCCGATGAGGATATCAAACGTTTTTTTTCATGAAATAATCCGGTTTTACAGGTATATCATTTTTTTTGTCATTCCCCCGTCAACTGTTATGTTCTCTCCGTTGATAAAGTCATTTTTGTCTTCACATAGGAAGAGGCACGTCCGGGCGATGTCTTCCGGTTTTCCTACTCGCCCTGAGGGGTGCTGATGGTGATCTTTGTCCGTAAGAGAATCGTAATTATGAGTTTGTATCCATCCCGGACTTATACTGTTTACCGTAATATGATAAGGACTGAGAGATATTGCCAGGGCATGTGTCAGGGCATATATTCCCCCTTTAGAGGCAGCATAACCTTCACTTCCGGGCTCGCTCATTAAGTAACGGGTCGAAGATATATTAATGATCCTGCCGTACATGTTTCGAACTTTTTGCTTATCGCGATGGATGGCAAGCAGTTGGGAGGTTATAAATACGGGCCTCAGATTAGTCCTTATGATTTTATCGAATTCTTCTATTGATGTTTCTGTGATAGGAGAGAAGCAGCTTATTCCGGCATTATTCACCAGGATATCTATATCCCCCCAGTTGTCTAATACCTGTTTCATGCAATTTTCCAGTTCCGTTTCATTATTCAGGTCTGCCGGATAAAATACAGCTCCGGTATCACGCGCAACTTCTTTTCCAGCTATTAGGTCTTTGTCACAAAACGCTACATTTGCTCCTGCTTTTATAAAAGCCGTTGTTATACTTTTACCTATGCCGCGGGCGGCTCCCGTTACAAATACTCTTTTTCCTTTCATTCCGGTAATTTATTATAGAAGTAAATATAATGTTTTCCAGAGAAAAAATTATCCTTTATCTGCTTTTTTGTAAATTTGCTATATATAAATAACCTTACTATGATTATTTTAATATCCTCGGCCAAGACTATGTCATCCTCCTCTTCCATAATAGTGCCGGAAAGAACAGTTCCGATATTTGGTGCGGAAGCAGCCGGATTAATGAAGCAAATGTTACAATATTCTCCGGAAGAATTAAAGGAAATATTAAAAGTAAGTTCCCGGATTTCTTTAGAGACGATTCTCAGATACCGGCGTTTTTTCGAACCGGATTATTTCGGTCTTCCAGCTATTCTGGCATATACGGGGGTTGTATACAAGCATATTGCTCCGGAAGATTTCTCTCCGGAAGATTTTCTTTATATGCAGGAACATTTGAGGATTGCTTCTGTCGGTTATGGTTTACTGAGACCATTGGATTCCATTCGTCCTTATCGTTTGGAATATGATGTGCAGCTTCCGGATTTCGATTCGGGGAGTGTCGCTGATTTTTGGAAACCGAAACTTACGAATAAATTGATAGAAGATATTCTGGCGGATGACGGAATTTTACTTAATCTTGCCAGTAAAGAAATACGGGCTGCTTTTGACTGGAAAAAACTCGATAGGGAAGTAAAAATCGTGACACCGGAATTTAAAACGTGGCGGGGAGGAAAATTAAAAACAATTGTTATATATGCGAAAATGATGAGAGGACAAATGACGCGGTATGTTTTGAAGAAGCGGATTCGTGTTCCGGAAGAACTTGTTGGATTCGGCTCCGAAGGATTTAATTTCAGACCTGAATTTTCGGATGATAAATCTCTGATATTTACGGTATAGGATTAATATTATCCTTATCACGTTGTATGTGAAATAAGGTTCTGTTATAAAATTTATTTTAAGATGAAGTCCGGTTCATAATTAATAAACCGGGCTTCATCTTTTCTGGTGGTATATTATTTAAAATCAGGTTTCATGCCCAGATTGTACATGATAAAAGAGAACATGTCAGCTTGAGCGTCAATAACCTTACTTATAGGTTTTCCTGCACCATGACCGGCTTTGGAGTCGATTCGGATAAGAGTAGGGTGAGTTCCGTTGTTCGCCGCTTGTAATGTTGCCGCAAATTTGAATGAATGTGCCGGAACTACCCTGTCGTCATGGTCTCCCGTCATAACAAGAGTGGCCGGATAAGCTGTACCTTCCTTGACATTATGAAGAGGAGAATAGCCCAGTAGATATTGGAACATTTCGGGGCTGTCGTCGCTTTTACCGTAATCTGTGGCCCAGGCCCATCCGATTGTGAACCGATGATATCTCAGCATATCCAGTACCCCTACTTCGGGTACTGCCACTGCATAGAGGTCCGGTCTCTGGGTAAGACAAGCACCTACTAAAAGTCCGCCGTTCGAACCTCCGTTTATAGCCAGTTTTTTCGATGAAGTATATCCTTTGTCTACCAAATATTCCGCAGCAGCAATAAAGTCGTCGAAAACATTTTGTTTTTGCATTTTCGTTCCGGCTTTGTGCCATTCGGCGCCATATTCGCCTCCCCCTCGCAAGTTTGCTTCCGCATATATTCCGCCTTGTTCCAGGAAAGGTATTTTCATGACCATGAAACGGGGATTCAAATTGATGTCGAAACCTCCGTAACCATATAACAGAGCAGGGTTGTTACCATCAAGTTTAATCCCTTTTTTATAAGTAATTGTCATCGGTACTTTTGTTCCGTCTTTGCTCGTATAGAATACCTGTTCGCTCGTATAATCTTCAGGATTGAAATTCACGTCACAAGAACGGAATATTTCCGATTTATTATTTTTTACGTCATATTTATAAATAGTGGGAGGTAAAGTATAGGACTGGAATGAGTAAAAAGCTTCGTTATCTTTTTGTGTTCCTGAAAATCCTTCTATGGAACCTAAAGCGGGAAGTTCTATCTCCCGGGGATTAGTTCCGTCCAGATTATAACTATAGGCGTGGTCTATCGCATCTTTGATATAAGTGACCAGTAATTTGTCTCCGGCGATACGTACGCTGCTCAATACATTGTCCGACTCAGGGATGATTTCTTTCCAGTTTTTCTTTTCCGGAGCTTTGGGATCTACGCTGATAAGTCTCCATTTGGGAGCATTATCATTGGTGAGTATAAATATATTTCCGTTCACATCATCGATAACATTATAGTCTGCATCGAACCCGCCGGATATCGTGATCCAAGGTGAACCGTGACGTGTGAGATCTTTTATTTGAAGCGTATTTCCCGATGTAGATTCCGTTTGGGAGATGAACAGGTATTTTTCGTCATCCGATGTACCGGCATTAACATTTCGTAAAGGATGTTTTTTATCCTCGAAGATCAGTTTATCCTGCCTTTGCGGAGTACCGGCTTCATGGAAATATACTTTGTGATATTCATTTTTGCCGGAATATTCTTTTCCGCTTTCCGGGGCGTCATAACCGCTATAGTAAAAGCCGTTTCCCTGCCATGAAATACCCGAAAATTTTACCCATTCAAGGCGGTCTGATAAAAGTTTTCCCGAATGCAGGTCCAGCACATATATCTCGTTCCAGTCCGACCCGCTGCGGGCGATAGAGTAGGCAAGATATTTTCCGTCTTTAGAAAAAGATATTTGTGAAAGGGCTACTGTTCCGTCTTCCGACAAAATATTCGGATCCAATACGATGACGGGTTCGGCTCCTATACTATCCTGAACATATAGAACAGACTGATTCTGTTTACCTTCCCGTTTGAAAAAATAATATTTATCGTTCTTTTTGAAAGGTATATTATATAAAGGATAATCGGAGATATTGGTAAGTCTTTCTTTTAAAGCTTCCCTGAAAGGGATATGAGACAGATAGTCGTTGGTAACCGCGTTTTGCTGTTTTACCCATTCGGCTGTTGCTGCGGAAGTATCGTTCTCAAGCCATCGGTAAGGATCGGACACTATGTGGCCGAAAAATGTGTCACATACTTCTTCCCGGGCGGTTTCGGGATATGATAATTTAGGTGTTGTTCCGCAAGAGGTTGCCAGGATTGCCATGATGCCGGTAGATATGAATAAGTTTTTTTTCATATAATATATATGTGTGTGAATTTGTTCGTGGAGACAAATTTAATCATTAAAAAGGAATAATAAAAGAAGGCGGTAGATACAATTTCTGCCGCCTTCGAATGTATGAGGGAATATTATTATTTACATTTGCATGAAGAATCGTGGTCCAGCTTCTCTTGAACGATAGCGTCCATGACAGCAACGGTCGTAAGGTTTACAATATCCCGGGTAGAACTTTCGATATCTGTAAAATGAATCGGTTTGTTCAATCCCATTTGTATAGGACCGATGGTTTCCGCCATACCCATTTCCAGTAACATTTTATAAGCTGTGTTTGCAGAACTCAGATTCGGAAATATAAGAGTGTTTACTTTCTTTCCGGCCAGTTTGTTGAACGGGTAGGTTTTGTCTCTCAATGTATTATTCAATGCGAAGTTAACCTGCATTTCTCCGTCTATAGCTAAGTCCGGGCAACTTTCCTGTATCAGGCGCACTGCTTCATGTACGCTTGCCGGACTACCTTTCTTATCGGAACCGAAATTGGAATAAGAGACCATTGCCATGACAGGTTCGTGTGCAAAGAACCTTACCGAATTTTGAGCCAGTTTAGCGATGTCAACCAGCGTTTCAGTCGTAGGATGTCGGTTAATCAGGGTGTCGGCCAGAAAGAAAGTTCCCTTTTTCGTATTCATGATATGCATGGCACCGAAATGTTTAAATCCGGGCTTGATGCCTATTACGTCTTTTGCGATTTGTATCGTGTCGGTATATTTTGAATACGTTCCTGTTATGAATGCATCCGCTTCGCCTACTTCCACCATCATCATACCGAAATAGTTGCGGTCGTACATTTTTTCTCTTGCTTCGGCAAGGGTGATACCTTCCCGTTCCCGTTTTTGAGTAAGGGTTAATGCATATCTTTCCCGTCTGTCCGCCTGATTATCATGTCTCAGGTTCACTATTTCTATATCATCCAGGTTAACACCTATCTCTTTGGCTGTCCGGTTGATAAAGTCCGGATTACCCAATAAAACAGGAATGCATATTCCTTCTTGTTTGGCTTGTACGGCGGCCCGTAGCATATTGGCGTGGTTTGCTTCAGCAAATACGACACGTTTTGGATTTTGTGCCGCCATTTCTGAGAATCTCCGGATCATCTTATTATCACATCCCATGAGTGTTTTCAGTTTCGTTTCATACTCGCTCCAGTCCTCAATACGGTGTTGTGATACACCCGAATCTATAGCGGCTTTAGCTACTGCCGGGGCTACCGTGGTAAGCAAACGGGGATCGAGGGGTTTCGGGATGATATAATCGGGTCCGAAGCTCAGGTGCTTCATATTATATGCCGCGTTTACCACATCGGGAACCGGTAATTTCGCCAGATTGGCAATGGCATACGTAGCTGCCAGTTTCATCTCTTCATTGATAGCAGTAGCCCGGGCGTCTAAGGCGCCCCTGAAAATATATGGAAATCCCAGCACGTTGTTTATTTGGTTCGGATAATCGGAACGTCCTGTAGCGAAAATCAGATCCGGCCGCGATGCTTTGGCTTTTTCGTAAGAAATTTCGGGATTTGGATTAGCCAGGGCAAAAACAATAGGTTTGTCGTTCATGCTGCGTATCATTTCCTCTGTTAATACATCGGCTACGGACAATCCTAAAAATACGTCGGCTCCTTTTAACGCATCGGCGAGAGTATGAATGTCGGTACGTTCGGTCGCGAAGAATTTTTTAGAAGAATTCAAATCGGTCCGGCTGGTAGAAATTACGCCCTTGCTGTCTACCATGACAATGTTTTCCTTACGTACACCAAGCATCATATATAAGCGGGTACACGAACTGGCCGATGCTCCGGCTCCGTTTACGACCAGTTTTATATCTTCTATTTTTTTATTTTGTATTTCCAGGGCATTCAGCAAACCGGCACCGGAAATGATGGCGGTCCCGTGCTGGTCATCATGCATGACCGGTATATTCAGTTCCGCTTTTAACCGGTTTTCTATTTCGAAACATTCCGGAGCTTTTATATCTTCCAGATTGATACCACCGAAGGTGGGAGATATAGCTTTAACCGCCTGTATAAATTTTTCGGGATCTTTTTCATCCACTTCGATATCGAATACATCTATGCCGGCAAATATTTTGAATAGCAAGCCTTTTCCTTCCATGACAGGTTTCCCCGCCAGTGCTCCTATATCGCCGAGTCCCAGAACTGCAGTACCATTCGATATTACGGCTACAAGATTTCCTTTTGCCGTGTATTCGTAGGCTTTTTCCGGGTCTTTTTCTATTTCGAGACATGGTTCTGCTACTCCCGGGGAATATGCGAGGGACAGATCGAGTTGGGTACTATAGGGTTTCGTTGGAACGACTTCTATTTTTCCAGGTTTGCCTTCGCTATGATATTTCAAGGCAATTTCTTTTAAATTTTTAGACATAACCTAACATTTGTAATTTAATAAACCTTTTTCCTTAATAATTAAAAATTAATCACCATACAAAAGTAATAAATGAAATTATCATTATCGATTTTTTCTTTTGGTTTTATGAAAGTTCTATCATTCGTTTTGTTTAATTAACGTAATACACAAAAAAAATCTATGAAAACTATTTTGGTTTCCAAAGTTTTCTATACTTTTGGCAAGAATTTATTGCAAGATATGGATCAGGAACTAAAAAACAGAATTATTCAAAATGCAAGTTTGTTGTTTTTACAACACGGAATAAAGTCCGTAACGATGGATTTTATTGCTGGTCGTTTGGGTATATCGAAACGTACTTTATACGAGGTCTTTCCCGATAAAAATACTTTAGTGATGGCCAGCCTTCAACATTGTGAAGAAGGACGTCAGGTGCTTTTTGAAGAATTGACTCGTAGCAGCCGCAATACTTTGTACCTTTTGTTGGGTTTTTATGAGGCGACACTACAATTTATGCGTAATGCGAGTCGTTCTTTTTTTACCGATTTGGAACGTTACCATCCTCAAATAGCGGAAGAATATGAAAAAGAGAAACACAGCAGCAATGAATATATTGCAGGTGTATTGACAAAAGGAATGGAAGAAGGTCTTATAAGAACCGATATAAACCCACATGTAGTGGCTGTCTTGTTGAATGCGCAGATCGAAACGTTGAAGAAATCGGACGATTTGTTTACTTCACGTTATACCTTTACCGAGATTTTTGAAACTATATTCAAGATGTTCTTACGGGGAATTTCCACTCCCGAAGGGGTTAGACTGGTCGATGATTTTATGGAGACCCACAAAAAATAAAATTAATGTTAGATTATATAATGATGATTCTTTAGAAAAAAAGAAGTATGAAAAGAAGATTGAACTTTAAGACGGTCGGTGCTTTACTTATTCTTTCTCTTCTCCCCGGAATTTCCAGGGCGCAGGAAACGGCGAGTCGTCCGGCTTCTCTGACTCTTGATCTGAATACAGCGATTGACATTGCGATGAGTGAGAATCCTCAGATCAAAATTGCAGATATGGATATTGAGAAAAAAGATTATTCGAAAAAAGAGACTATTGCCGGTTTATGGCCCCGTATCGATGCTTCGGGGAGTTATAGCCGTGCTTTGAAAAAGCAAAAGATGTATATGAACTCCGATGCTTTCGATGTATCTTCAATGCTCGAACCTTTAATTACAGCTCTTTGGGGACCGGAAGGTGCGGTAGCAGGAACAAAACCTCCTCAATTCAAAACACAAGAAGGTGGAGACGGTGGAATAGAAGTTGGATTGGATAATACATATTCTATGGGATTCAATTTACAATTACCATTGGTAGCGCCTCAGTTGTGGAAAAGCGTTCAGTTATCTTCGGCCGATGTAGCGCAATCGGTTGAAGCGGCACGTTCCTCCCGTCTTTCTTTGGTAAATCAGGTACAAAAGGCTTATTACAATCTGTTATTGGCTCAGGATTCCTACGATGTTATCAAGCAAAGTTATGAAAACGCAAAGGTTAATGCCGTGGATTTCAGACACAAATATGAACAAGGAACAGCATCTGAGTATGACGTGTTGCGCGCCGAGGTTCAGGTAAGAAATTTGGAACCTTCTTTGTTACAGGCCGAGAACGGAGTGAATCTTTCCAAATTGCAACTGAAGGTATTAATGGGAGTGGATATGGAACTGGAGATAAAAGTAACTGATCAGCTTGCTGCATACGAGTCATCCATGTATGACACAACTCTTTCTATAGATACATCATTAAATAATAATACCGATTTGAGAAAACTGGATTTGCAGACCGACTATTTGAAAAAAGCGCTCGACGTACAAAAAGCTGCATGGTATCCGACCCTGTCCTTGTCTGCAGGTTATAATTGGATATCCATGTCTGACGGAGCAGTCTTCAATCAATTTCGTTGGAATCCTTATTCAACTGTCGGCTTGACTTTATCGATACCTATTTTTCAGGGAGGGGCCCGTTATTACAAGATAAAACAAGCGAAAGCCAATGTGATACAGATGGGATGGCAGCGTGAGAATCTGGTGCGCGGATTATCTATGCAGGTGCGGAATGCTATGGACAATATCCAAAAATCGGTCAAGCAGATAGCCTCAAACAAGCAAGGAGTATTACAGGCTGAAAAAGCCTATTCAATCATGCAAAAAAGTTTTGAAATAGGTTCTGCTACCTTTATACAGGTAAATGATGCCGATCTGGCACTTACCAGTTCGAGACTTTCCTACAATCAGGCTATTTTCGATTATTTGACGGCAAAGTCCGATCTTGAATTATTATTGGGTAATACCGATGTGAAAAAGTATTAATAGAAAGGATAAATTAAACACATGTAAAAAATAGAATATCATATATGAAACGTATTAATTATTTTACAGCAGCTATTATTGGTCCGGCTTTGTTATTAGCATCTTGTTCCGGATCGAAAGAAGATGAAAAAGCCGGACAAAAACAAGATGAGGCTACATTGATAAAGGTGGAGAATGTAAGGATTCAGCAAGTACCTCAGATTGCCGAATATACGGCTACGGTAGAGCCATATAAAAAGAACCAGATCAGTTCCTCGATGCCCAACCGTATTAAAAAAATATATGTGGAAGTCGGCGATAACGTAAGGGCAGGACAGAAACTGGTAGAGTTGGATGCTGCGAATCAGGCCCAGCAAAAATTACAGCTGGATAATCTTGAACTGGAATACAAGAGGGTGCGTGAATTGTTTGCCGTAGGCGGTGCTTCCCAGCAACAGGTGGATCAGTTGCGTACACAGTACGAAGCAGCGAAGACGGCTTATACCAATCTGGTGGAAAATACAATATTGGTAAGTCCGGTAAATGGAGTGGTAACAGCCCGTAATTATGATGACGGGGATATGACCGGTGCGAATCCTATCCTTACCGTTATGCAGATACAGCCGGTTAAAGTATTGGTAAATATATCGGAAAGTGATTTTTCAAAGGTGCATGTAGGTATGCCGGTAAATATCAAACTGGATGTATTCGGTGAGGAAGAATTTAAAGGTAAGGTTTCGCTGATCCATCCTACGATCGATGCAGCTACCCGAACATTTGTTGCCGAAATAAATATACCGAATGCCAACAGCCGTATACGCCCGGGAATGTTTGCGCGTGTGGTACTTGATTTTGGTATAGCTAACCACGTAGTAGTTCCTGACCGCTCTATCGTAAAACGCACAGGTTCCGGCGATCGTTATGTTTATGTGTTTAAAGACGGAAAAGTTTCTTATAATAAAGTAGAACTCGGTCGCCGCATGGATGATACATATGAAGTTATATCGGGGGTTGATGATAATGCCCAGGTCGTAGTAGCCGGACAAAGTTCATTATCCGATGGAGCTTCTGTTCGGGTTGAGAAATAACGGCCTATTTCCGATAACTTTTTACAAACTATTAAAAAGACAATTTTATGAGTATATATGAAGGTTCGGTTAATAAGCCGGTCATGACCTCCCTCTGCTTCCTGGCAGTGGCTATTATGGGACTTTTCTCTTTGCAGAAACTCCCTATTGATTTGTACCCGGATATAGAGACTAATACCATTATGATAATGACGGCCTATCCGGGTGCCAGTGCGGCCGATATAGAGACAAACGTTACCCGTCCTCTTGAAAATACGTTGAATGCTGTAAGTAATTTGAAGCATATTTCTTCGAAGTCCAGAGAGAATATATCGTTGATTACTTTGGAATTCGAGTTCGGTAACGATATAGATGTGATAACTAATGATGTGCGGGATAAACTGGATATGGTGAAATCGGATTTGCCGGATGATGCAGAGAATCCTATTATATTTAAGTTCAGTACGGATATGATACCTATCGTATTGCTCTCTGTACAGGCGAATGAAAGTATGCCCGCATTGTATAAGATACTGGATGAAAAAGTGGCAAACCCTCTTGCCCGTATCAGCGGAGTAGGTTCTGTCTCTATCAGTGGTGCGCCGAAACGGGAAATACAGGTTTATGTAGATCCGGTTCGTTTGGAAGCTTATAATCTTTCGGTGGAGACAATTGCTTCCATAATCGGGGCAGAGAACCGCAATGTGCCGGGTGGTAGCTTTGATATTGGTTCTGAAACGTATTCTTTACGTGTACAAGGCGAATTTGCCGATGCGTCTCAGATGAAAGATATTGTAGTAGGTGCTTATAACGGAAAACCGGTTTATTTGAGAGATGTTGCCCGTATTCACGATTCAGTCGAAGAACGCGCCCAAGAGAGTTATAATGACGGGGTACAAGGTGCTATGATTATCGTTCAGAAACAGTCGGGAGCCAATTCGGTTCAGATTTCCGAGGCGGTTCTGGCTGCTATGCCGAAATTGCAGAAAACATTACCAGCCGATGTGAAACTGGGTGTGATTGTCGATACATCCGATAATATCCGTAATACGATCAAGAGTTTGTACGATACGATTCGCGATGCACTGATCTTTGTGTCGTTGGTGGTGTTCCTCTTCTTGGGAAGATGGCGTGCAACGGCGATAATCATTATTACGATTCCGTTATCGTTGGTCGGCTCGTTTATCTATCTGGCGGTTTCGGGAGGTACCTTGAACATTATTTCGCTCTCTTCTTTGACGATTGCAATCGGTATGGTTGTGGACGATGCGATTGTGGTGCTGGAGAATGTTACGACGCATATAGAAAGAGGTAGCGAACCTAAACAGGCTGCTATCCATGGTACCAATGAAGTGGGGTTATCTGTTGTAGCTTCTACGTTGACTCTTATTGCCGTATTTTTCCCGTTGACAATGGTAACCGGTATGATGGGAGTGTTCTTCAAACAATTAGGATGGATGGTGACGATCATTATGATTATATCTATTATATGTGCTTTGTCACTTACTCCGATGATGTGTTCGAAAATGTTGCGTCTGCAGACCACACAATCTAAATTGTTTACGAAATTATATGGTCCGGTACAAAAAGGATTAGACGCTTTTGATAATTTTTATGAGCGGATGTTGAACTGGGCGCTCGGCCACCGTACGGTTATAATACTTTCGTGTATGCTTTTCTTCATCGGCAGCTTATTCTTGTTTAAATTCTTAGGTACGGAATTTATGCCTGTTCAGGACAATGCCCGTATAGGTGTAACCGTAGAAATGCCTATCGGTACGCGAACCGAAATATCAAAGGATATTGCAGGTCGTTTGTACTCTCAATGGAAAGAGAAATATCCCGAAATAAAGGTCTTGAACTATACCGTCGGACAGGCTAGTACCGATAACGTCTTTGCATCGATGAGCGATAACGGTTCACATATTATTACTTTTAATATCAGTCTTACAGATCCGGATCAGAGAAAACGCGGACTGGAAGAAATATGTGATATGATGCGTCAAGATTTATCCAAATATCCCGAAATACGTAAATCCCAGGTAAATCTGGGAGGTGGTATGGGAGGAAGCATGGGAGGGCAGGCTACTCTCGATTATGAAATATACGGTTATAATTTTGCGGAATCGGATAGCGTGGCGTCTCAGTTGCAAACTTTATTGAAAAGAATAGAGGGGGTTTCGGAAGTACGTATTAGTCGTGGAGACTACCAGCCCGAATATCAGGTTGATTTCGACAGGGAAAAACTGGCCTTGAATGGTTTGAATTTGGGTACGGCGGCATCCTATTTGAGAAACCGTATCAATGGCGCTACTGCCTCGAAATTCCGGGAAGAGGGTGATGAGTACGACATCAAAGTGATGTATGCACCTGAATACCGTACTTCTATTGAGGATATTGAGAACATTATGATCTATAATGCTCAGGGCAAAGGGGTGCGCCTTAAAGAAGTAGGAACAGTGGTTGAACGTTTCGCACCTCCTACGATTGAACGTAAGGACCGTGAACGTATCAATACGGTATCGGCTATTATATCCGGAGCGGCCATGAGTGACGTTATAAAAGAAGCTCAGGTAAAAATAGACAAGCTGCATTTACCGTCGGGCATAAATATTCAATTGTCCGGTACGTTTGAAGATCAACAGGATTCTTTTAGTGATCTCGGGGTATTGGCGATATTGATTATTATTCTCGTATATATTGTTATGGCGGCACAGTTCGAGTCTCTGGTATATCCGTTTATCCTGATGTTCTCTATTCCGTTTGCAATTTCCGGTGTATTGATTGCCTTGTTTATCACCGGAAATACCTTTAATGTCATGTCTATGATCGGCGCTATTATGCTTATTGGTATTGTGGTGAAGAACGGTATCGTGCTTATCGACTATATATCCTTGAATAGAGAAAGGGGAATGGCTGTTTTAGGAGCCGTTGTTAAAGGCGGAAAATCTCGTTTGCGTCCTGTAGTTATGACTACCCTGACTACGATCCTGGGTATGGTACCTATGGCTATAGGAGGCGGACAGGGTTCTGAAATGTGGCAGCCTATGGGTATCGCTGTGATTGGAGGTCTTACTGTCTCCACTGTATTGACTTTGATTTTCGTTCCGGTAGCGTATTGTGTATTTGCCGGTATTGGGGTAAAACGAAGCAGAAGGAAACACAGGAAATCATTAAGAGTGGTAAGTGAATAAAAATTTTAAACTTGAGGAGCCGGCGGCAGTTGTCCGCTTCAAAGACAATACCGTCGGTTTCCTTTATAATGGTATATAAACAATGAAATCGGTATTAATAACATTTGACCAGGCTCATTACGAAAATATTGTGGATTTACTGGATAAAAGTAATTGCAGGGGGTTCTCTCATCTTCCTATGGTAAGAGGAAGAGGTTCTAAAACAGGCGATCCTCACTTCGGAAATCATGCGTGGCCTTCTATGTGTTCTGCTATTATTACTATAGTTGAAGATGATCGTGTGAAAAATTTATTGGAACGGCTCCGTGAGATAGATAAAGCTAAAGAGCAATTGGGACTTAGAGCTTTTGTCTGGGATATAGAAGATTCTATTTGACAGATATTCAATTTTTATTGTATAGAACTCCGGCTTTTTGTCGAGAAATAGCCGGAGATTTTTTATGGGATAATGAATCACGTTCTATTTCTTATGTATTTTTTAGTTTATATAAAATTGATTATCTTCGTTGCCGGAAATAAGATTCGGATACAAGAAAAAAGAAATTTTTAAAGATATAAACAATCAGATAATTATGGATAAATTAGTTATCAATAGCTTTGAAGAATTTGAACAATACGTGGGGAAAGAGTTGGGGACATCTGACTATATTAAAGTTACCCAAGAACAAATCGATAAATTTGCCGATGCCACATTAGATCATCAATGGATACATGTGGATGCGGAAAGGGCTAAAACCGATAGTCCGTATCATTCGACAATAGCTCACGGATATCTCAATCTTTCCCTGTTGCCTTATCTATGGAATCAGATTATAGAGGTGAACAATATCAAGATGCTGGTTAATTACGGGATTGAAAAGCTTAGATTTAATCAGGCCGTTTTGGTTGATAGTGAAGTACGTATACGCGCTAAGCTGCTTTCTCTGGTAAATCTTCGCGGCATAGCAAAGGCGGAAATACAGGTGTCTTTGGAGATAAAGGACTGTAAAAAAAACGCATTGGATGCGACAGTGGTATTCCTTTATCATTTTAATTAGTAAGAAATTTAAAAAATATAAAAAAGGTACGGGATCATATGTTTTCCGTACCTTTTTTATATTTAGAATTTTTTCATGCCGAATTCGTCAAATGCCCGGCGGGAAGAAGTCCATAAAGTAATTAAGACAGATATGAGGGAAGATGCGAAAATGGTGACCATGAGCATGATCTGGTATTTGATAGCCACGTTCGGGCTGCTGCCGCCCAGAATTTGTCCGGTCATTGTGCCCGGTAAAGCGATAAGCCCCATAACAGCCATGGATGCTATCGTCGGATTGAATGATTTTATAAGAGCCTCTTTCATAAAAGGAGATAAAGCTTCGTTTTTGCTGGCACCGTTTCCGAGTAGATAAAAATATAGTTGACGTTCCCTGTCTATACTTCCGTAAAAGGCATTTAGAGCGATTACATTAGCCGAAAGCATATTTCCTAATATCATACCGCTAATGGGAATAAAATAGCGGGCTTCCAAAAGATTGGGCGGACGTATGACAACTCCCAGGAAATATATATCAATGAAAAATAAAGCACATAGAAAAGCTGAGATAACAGGGGTTAGTAGTTGGCGGACGGGTAATTTTGTCCGTTGTAATATGGTGTAAGATGCTATCCCTATCATGATCAGTACCCAAAGTATGTTGATATATATATTGTTCCAGGT
This sequence comes from Barnesiella propionica, assembly GCF_025567045.1. Lineage (NCBI taxonomy): Bacteria > Pseudomonadati > Bacteroidota > Bacteroidia > Bacteroidales > Barnesiellaceae > Barnesiella > Barnesiella propionica. The sequence goes on from NZ_JAOQJK010000002.1 coordinate 199,554, forward strand.
AAACAAATATTCCAGATAAAAACCGATGAAGAATAATTGTACCGTCATGCGTACCGCCGCAATGATAGTTTCTCTTATAAGTCCGGTGCGATAATAATACAGGAAATATAAGGGAATAAGCAATAGTAAAAATCCCAGGAGCATATGTATATAGCTTATATCTATGGTCGAGGTCATATTTCAATCTCCTATTTTTATTTTTTGTCCGAATGATTCGATAAAACGGGAATCGTGCGATACCATTACGACGGTAGCATTCATTTTATCGTTAATAAAATTGACAGTACGGTCTACCGATTCGTGATCTAAAGCGGAAGTCGGTTCGTCCAGCAACACTATTTTCTTTTTTAAAAGGGCCGTAATAATAAGCATAACCCGTTGTCGCTGTCCTCCTGATATTTCAGAAGGACGTTTAGTATATACATTATGTTCCAATGCGAGAGAGTCGAAATATTCCATTAAGACAGATTTTGCAGGCAGGTTGTTTCTGTTGGAGCGCAACCGGAACGGGGATTCTATCATTTCTTTTACAGTCTCGAAAGGCAGATAGAATTCCTGCGGCAGCCATGCTATATTCTTTCGTATTTCATTAATGTGAAGCGGAACTACCGGATATTCCATAACTTTTATGGTTCCCGATGAAGGCCGGATAAACCCTGCTATAGAAGTGAGAAGGGTGCTTTTCCCTTGACCCGAAGGTCCGAAAAGCACCGCTTTTTCTCCTTCTTTGACAGAGTATGAGAAATGTTCTATCAAAGGTTTGCCGTCATATATGAACGTGACGTCGTCGAATGTGATCATTTGGTTTCTTCAGTTTTATTATCTGTAGCCTGTGGTTTTAACCAGCGGTCTAGCCAGCGGAAGAAAATACGTTGCCACAACACGGCATTTTGTGGTTGTGCTACCCAGTGAGTTTCATCCGGAAATATCAGCATTTCGGCAGGTATTCCTCGTAATTTGGCGGCATTGAAAGCCGACATACCCTGTGATGCAAGGATGCGGAAATCGTGTTCACCGTGTATCACAAGGATGGGTGTATCCCATTTATCAATGAATTTATGGGGCGAATTGGCATACGTACGCTGTGCTACGGCATTGTTTTTGTCCCAGTACGGGCCTCCCAGATCCCAGTTGGCGAACCACATTTCTTCGGTCTCTACATATTGTTGTTCGAGATTGAAGATTCCTGCATGGGCGATGAATGCTTTAAAGCGTTTGTCATGATGTCCGGCCAGCCAGTATACCGAAAAACCTCCGTAGCTGGCTCCTATAGCACCCAGATTGTCTTTTTCCACATAACTTTCTTTAGCCATTTCATCTATGGCGCTCAGGTAATCTTTCATATTCTGTCCTCCGTAATCTCCGCTTATTTGTTCCAGCCACTCTTGTCCGAAACCATACAGACCTCGGCGGTTAGGCGCGACTACGATATAGCCATTGGCGGCCATCATTTGCAAGTTCCAGCGATATGACCAGAATTGGCTGACAGGGCTTTGGGGGCCTCCCTGACAATAGAGCAGCGTAGGATATTTTTTGTTGGGATCGAAGTTCGGCGGGTATACTATCCAGGTAAGCATTTTTTTATTGTCGGTAGTAGGGATCCAGCGTTCTTCCACTTTTCCCATTGTGAGCTGGTCGAGTATTTCTTTATTTTCGAAAGATATTTCTTTCGCCTCTTTGGACTGCAGATTGATATTATAAATTTCATCCGGTTGCGACAGAGAATGACGCATAGCTATGAGATTCTTATCATCTACCGGTGACAAGGAAGCATAGTCATAATAACCGGTAGTAATCTGTTCGATAGATTTATCGGATAATTTTACGTTGAAGATATGTTCTTCTCCCTGATATGCTGTGATGAAATAGATGGAATTGCCATCGGGGCTCCAGGAGAACATATCTACGCTGTAGTCAAAATTATCGGTGAGGTAATTTTTTTCGCCTGTTTCCAGATTCAGAATGAAAAGTCTGTTCTTGTCGCTTTCGTATCCGTCACGCTCCATGCTTGTCCATGCCATATATTTTCCATCCGGAGAGAACGAAGGATTTGTATCGTATCCCATCATCCCGACGGTGAGATTGACCGTATCTTTAGTTTCCGGAGTATAAAGGTAAATATCTGAATTGGTCGACAAAGCATAATCTTTTCCAGTCTTTTTCCGGCTGGTATATGCTATTTTCTTACTGTCGGGAGTCCAGGAAAAAGATTCAACTCCGCCAAAAGGTTTCATCGGAGATTCATACGGTTCTCCTTCCATAATGTCGGTAATACCAGTGAGTGCGTTACCGTCGAATACAGCGATGTAAGGATGAGGAATTTCATCTACCCATTCGTCCCAGTGTTTGTACATCAGGTCGTCGATAACACGGCCGGTAGCTTTGGGCAGGTCCGGGTATATATCACCGGCTTTGTCGGTTGCTTTTATATTGGCGATGAAAAGGATTTTTTTCTCGTCCGGGGAAAAGAGAAATCCCTGAATATCTTTTTCGTAATTACTGATTTGTTTTCGGTTACTGCCATCGGCATTCATTACCCATATTTGAGAAGAACCGCTTTCAGGAGAAAGAAAGGCGATTTTTTTACCACCGTCAATCCATACCGCATTTTGTTCTGATGTGGAGGTATTGGTAAGTTGTTTTTTATCGCTGCCGTCGGTGTTCATGACGAACAAGTCGCGATTGCTTTTGTTTTCTTCGACGCTAACATAAGTGACGCCGTAAAGTATTTTTTGTTTATCCGGTGAAACGACCGGTTCGCTGATACGCCCGAAAGACATAAGTATCTCCGGTGTCATTATACCGTTCTCAACGGTAATGTTGCGCTTTCCGATAACTCCCGTATCGGTTTTGTCCTGCGTGTGACAGGCCGTGAGTAATAATGCTCCTGCCATCATAAAACTGTTTAGATATGTGTTCATTGTCTCTAAAAAATTATTTATGTCTTTTTTTCTTCTTTTCCCGTTCTTGTTTACTTTTTGGATTTATCCGTTCCGGCTCGATAGAAGTGTGCCCGTACAACTTTTGTAACAGGTCTGTACGATGCATGCGTAATAAAGATTGCTGTATATCCTTTCTTTGTTCGGGGTGATACCAGAAAAAGTATTTTCTTTGCCCTAATTTTTCTTCTTTGGTTCGTGCAGTATAGATTTTTTCTCCGGTATAAGGATGATATCCGGTATAATATATTTCGGTTGCTAAGGTCATAGGGGTGGGAGTGAAATCCTGTACTTGCTCCAAATGGAAATTCAGATTTTTTGTAATAGTTGCCAGTTCGGCCATATCTTCTTCCCTGCAACCCGGATGACTGGAAATAAAGTAGGGAACAATTTGTTGTTTCAACCCCTGTTCTTCATTGATAAGATCGAATGTCCGTTTAAAGTCTCCGAATAATTTAAAAGATGGTTTTCGCATTATTTCCAGAACTTTATCCGATGTATGTTCCGGTGCTACTTTGAGTCTGCCGGATACGTGCCGGGATATTAATTCTTCGGTATATTTTTTTGTGGAAATATTGATTTCGTCATCTTTGTGGCGATGTGTCAGTAAATCGTATCTTACTCCACTACCTATGAATGATTTTTTAATCCCTTTTAGGCTGTCTACAATCTTATATATGTCGAGGAGCGGAGTATGGTCGCTGTTCAGATTGGGACATACTACAGGATGCAGGCAGGATGGTTTTTTGCATTTTAAGCATATTTCCTGATTCTTGCCTTTCATTTTGTACATATTAGCCGAAGGACCTCCGAGATCGCTGATATATCCTTTGAAATCAGGCATCTCTATCAGAGATTTCACTTCTTTCAATATAGACTCTTTTGAACGGGAGGCAATGAATTTTCCCTGGTGTGCCGATATAGTACAGAAGGCACATCCTCCGAAACATCCCCGGTGCATATTAACCGAGAATTTTATCATTTCGAAGGCAGGTATGTTTTTACCTTTATAACGGGGATGAGGCAGGCGGGTGTAAGGCAGGTCGAATGATGCGTCTATTTCCTCCTCTGTCATAGGGGGAAATGGGGGATTAACTTTTATGACAGAGTTTTTATAGCGTTGCCACAATCGTTTTGCGTGATATTTGTTTGACTCTTCTTCGATATGTCTAAAGTTCCGGGATTGTTTCTTCCGGTCTTTCAAACATTCTTCATGAGAAAATAAAACGATGTTATCTTCATCTTCGGTGCATAACGGCATTTTATCTGTGGATTGTATGACTGCAGTTTGTCTCAGATCGCAGATATTTGCGAAAGATTCTCCGTTCTGCAAGCGATGTACCAGTTCACGTATAGGTTTTTCTCCCATACCGTAAATTAACAAATCTGCATTGCTTTCTGCCAGTATGCCGGGCTTTAATTTATTCTGCCAGTAATCATAGTGGGTAAGTCTGCGTAAAGATGCTTCTATACCGCCGATTACGACCGGGATGCCGGGATATAGCTCTTTTAGAATCCGGGAGTATACAATAGTAGGGTAATCGGGTCTCATGCCGTATCGTCCGTCAGGGGTGTATGCGTCATCGGAGCGGAGCCGTTTGTTAGCCGTATAATGATTAACCATTGAATCCATTGCTCCGGCAGATATGCCAAAGAAAAGACGCGGGATTCCCAGTTTCTTAAAATCCCGGAGATCATCCCTCCAGTTAGGTTGAGGAACTATTGCTACCCGTAAGCCTTCAGCTTCCAGTATTCGTCCTATGACTGCTGCTCCGAAAGAGGGATGGTCTACATAAGCATCTCCTGAAAACAGGATAATATCCACGTAATCCCATCCTCGCATTTCAAGTTCTTTTTTCGTTGTGGGCAACCAGTCCTTAAGAGAATATTCTTTCATTTATATAGTTTGTTTCTCTATGATTGTTTTTTGTCGAGTATTTCTTCCAATTTTATCAGTTCGTCCCTTAATTGGGCTGCTTCGATAAATTCCATTTTTTTTGCTGCTTCGACCATGGCTCTGCGTGTACGTTCTATGGATTTTTTTAGTTGATCCTTTGTCATATATTTTACAACGGGATCGGCTGCAATAGATTGGACCGGATTGTATTCTTCTTCATAGAGAACTTTGGAGTGAGGTGCCGGGGTTCCCTTTTGTTCCTGTGCCCATATCGAACTTTTTACTTTTTGTATGGCCTGAGGTGTTATATGGTGTTCCTCATTATATGCAAGTTGTTTTTCCCTGCGCCTGTTCGTTTCATCTATAGTCTTTTGCATACTTTCGGTAATTCGGTCGGCATACATGATAACCATACCGTTCAGGTTTCGGGCTGCACGACCCACTGTCTGTGTAAGTGAACGATGTGAGCGAAGAAATCCTTCTTTGTCCGCATCCAGAATCGCGACTAACGAAACTTCGGGCAAATCAAGCCCTTCTCGCAATAGGTTGACACCGATGAGCACGTCATATATACCGGCTCGTAAATCTTCCAGTATCTTGATCCGGTCCAACGTATCTACGTCGGAGTGAATATAGTTACAACGGATATCCAGTCGTCCCAGATAAGAATTGAGTTCTTCCGCCATTCGTTTGGTGAGTGTAGTAACTAAAATACGTTCGTCTTTTTCGATGCGCAATTGTATTTCTTCCAGTAGATCGTCTATCTGGTTTAAGCTGGGACGTACTTCTATGACGGGATCGAGCAATCCCGTGGGACGTATTACCTGTTCTACTATAACTCCTTCGCTTTTTTCCAGTTCGTAATCTGCCGGCGTTGCACTGACATAGATAACCTTAGGAGTCAGATCTTCAAACTCTTCGAACTTTAAAGGTCTGTTGTCAATGGCTGCTTGTAGACGAAAACCATATTCCACCAAATTCATTTTGCGGGAGCGGTCTCCACCGTACATTGCCCGTATCTGAGGTATGGTCACATGACTTTCGTCTATAATGGTAAGAAAATCATCGGGAAAATAGTCCAGCAGGCAGAACGGCCGTGTACCGGCCGGACGTCCGTCAAAGTAACGGGAATAATTTTCTATACCCGAACAATGACCTATTTCACGTATCATCTCCACGTCGTAGGTAACTCGTTCGTAAAGACGTTTAGCTTCCAGGTTTTTTCCTATGGATTTAAAGAACTCGACCTGTTGTCCCAGATCTATTTCGATTTCGCCGATAGCCCGGTTTATACGTTCCTGGGTCGTAACGAAAAGATTTGCCGGATATATATTGTATTCTTCGAATTGTGTGATGCTGTTTCCGGTAAGCGGATTAATTGTTTCTATGGACTCTATTTCATCATCCCAGAATATGACGCGCAATATAGTTTCGTCGTAGGCCAGATAAATATCTACCGTGTCCCCTTTAACACGGAAATTTCCCCGGTTAAGCTCTATTTCGTTACGGGAATACAAGGCGTTTACCAGAGAGCGGAGGAATTGATTACGTCCTATTTGACTTCCTTTTTTCGCCGTTATGACATTGCTGTGGAAATCGGCTGGATTCCCTATGCCATATAAACAGGAGACCGATGAGACCACTATTACGTCTTGACGTCCTGAAAGTAGTGCGGAAGTAGTAGCCAGCCGTAAACGGTCTATTTCTTCATTTATGGCCAGGTCTTTTTCAATATAAGTATCGGTTACGGGTATGTAGGCTTCGGGCTGATAATAATCATAATACGAAACGTAATATTGTACGGCATTATCGGGAAAGAAACCTTTAAATTCGTTATATAATTGGGCTGCCAGTGTCTTATTGTGACTTAATATGAGCGTTGGCTTTTGTACTCTTTCAATGACGTTAGCCATCGTAAAGGTTTTTCCTGAACCGGTAACACCCAGCAATGTCTGATAGGGGAGCCCTTCTTTTAGTCCCCGGCTCAATTCTTCGATAGCCTCCGGTTGGTCTCCGGTCGGTTTGTAGGGTGAAACGATTTTAAAATCCATGTATATATCCGGAGCCTTTGGTTAATATTTGCTTTGTGGAATAATGAGAGCCATGGCGATATATGCAATCACACAAGGTAATATAGCCGTGACCAGTGTTAGCAGGACAAAGATTACACGTATTACGGTCGGGTCCAGATTCATATAATTTGCCAGTCCCGCACATACACCCGAAATGATGCGGTCATTCATTGGACGTGTTAATTTTTTATTTTCCATCTTTCTTCTTTACGTGTTACAATGTAAGAATTACTGGTTTTGTTTTACTGCAATATCAGGCAAAAATATAAAAAAAAGATGAGACTGATCGTTTCTTGTTTTATATTATGTAACTTTGTGATAGGTTAAAAAGAGATTCAGCATGAATTTTTTATTAAGGACGAACATATTACGACTGTAAACTTACATGATGCTTTTATAGGTAATTACGGATTCTTACCGTTAAATTTCACTTTTTTACTTTTGTTATTCAAACAGATTGTCTAAATTTGCACACTAATAAATATTTTGGCAATGAAGAAGATACTGTATCTATTGCTTTTGGTGAGTATAATGACGTCGTGCGGAGAGTACAATAAAATACTCAAAAGCACCGATTATGAGGCGAAATATGAATATGCCAAGAACGCATTTGAAAAGAAAAAATATACACAGGCCTATACTCTTCTGGAAGAACTGGTTACTATATTCAAGGGAACTGATAAAGCGGAAGAATCTTTATATCTTCTGGCCCGCAGCCATTACTTGAATAAGGATTATGAAACCTCCGGTCAATATTTTACGCATTATTATACACATTATCCGAAAGGACAATATACCGAACTGGCTCGTTTTTATGCCGGTTATGGGTATTATTTGAACTCGCCTGAAGCAAAACTTGACCAGTCGGGAACCTATAAAGCAATTGATGAAATGCAGCGTTTTCTTGATTACTTTCCACATAGTGAAAGAGCAAAAGAGGCTCAGGATGTGATATTCGAATTACAGGATAAGCTGGTGTATAAGGAACTATTGAATTCCCAGTTATATTATAATCTGGGAAATTATATGGGAAACAATTATCAGTCTGCCGTCATTACAGCACAGAACGCTATAAAGGAATATCCTTATTCCAAATATAAAGAGGCTTTATCGATGATAATACTCAAGGCTAAGTTTCAGGAAGCTTCACAAAGTGTATATGAAAAGAAGGCCGACCGTTTCAGAGATGTGATCGATGAATATTATTCGTTCATCAACGATTATCCCGATGGCCCGAATGCGAAAGAAGCAAAGGATATTTTTAGAGTGGCAAATAAATATGTTAAAGAATAATCAATAAGATAATGGATTACAAGAAAACAAATGCACCGACGAATACGGTGACCCGCGACATGATCGCCCTTTCCGAACCGACAGGAAATGTATATGAAACTGTTTGTATAATAGGAAAGAGAGCCAATCAGATATCTGTAGAGATGAAGTCGGACCTTGAAAAAAAATTGCAAGAATTTGCTTCGTGTAACGATAATCTCGAAGAAGTATTTGAAAACCGTGAACAAATAGAGATTTCACGTTATTATGAAAAATTGCCGAAACCGACACTTATTGCTACCCAGGAATATGTCGAAGGTAAGGTATATTATAAAAATCCGAATAAGGAAAAAGATAATCTGGATTGATATTTTTTATTTGATAAATAAAGATAAGGCCCTGAAAAACTTTTCAGGGCCTTATCTTTATGTTTTCTTAAAAGGCGAAATTATAAAATATCGTCCATTTCTATTTCTACGGCAACGGGTATCTCATCTGGCTGCTCTTTTTGTTCCGGCAGTTCTTCTTTCTGATTTTTCTTAATGTAGCCGATACTTTCGCTAAGTCCATTCAGGAACTTGTCAAAGTCTTCTTTATACAGAAAGATTTTGTGTTTTTCAAATTGTACGACAGGGCTGGCCTCGTCTCCGCTAAATATTTTCTTACTTTCGGTAATAGCCAGAAATAACTCCTCTTTTCGATTTTTCTTTACATCCAGATAATAAATCCTTTTTCCGGCTTTAATTGATTTCGAAAAAATGATATCCGTGTCTCTCTTTTCATCTGTGTCTTTCATAATTATCATTTTTTGTAACTATATATGTTTTTCTTATGTTTTGTGAAACTTAATATGACAAATATATAATTTAGCTTTTATAAAAACAATTTTTTAGATAAATATTTCAAATATAGTTGAAAGAAAAAATTAAAATCAAAAAGTCCTTTTGTAAATCGTTTATAACATAAAAAAGTGGTAAATTTGCGCCGAATTTAATTTACATAGCTCATTTAAATATTATGGTCAATCGCATTTTAATCCGCATCAAAGTAGTACAGATGGTTTATTCTTACTATATAACAAAAGATAAGACGCTGGATACGGCAGAAAAAGAACTTTTTTTCAGTCTTGATAAAGCTTATGAATTATATCATCTTTTGTTACAGTTGATGGTAGAACTGACGCGTACACAAAGAAATCGTGTAGAAGCAGCGAAAACGAAATTTCTGGCAACGGCCGAAGAAAAAAATCCCAATACCCGTTTCATAGATAATCGTTTCATTTCTCAATTGGAAGATAATGTGATGCTTCGGAATTATCTCGATGAGCATAAGATTTCCTGGGCCAATGAGCCTGAGTTTATCCGGGGCCTTCTGGAACGGATTGTAATATCGGATATTTACGAAGAATATATGTCTTCTCCGGAAGATTCTTACGATGCCGATGTAGAATTCTGGAGAAAAATATTCAAGTCTGTTATATCTGAAGATACGGAATTAGTAGAATTATTGGAGTCTCAATCGTTATATTGGAATGATGATCTGGATATTATTTCTACGTTTGTTCTGAAAACTATCAAGAGGTTTAAAGAAAAGAGCGGAGTGGAGCAGGGATTGCTTCCTATGTTTAAAGATGAAGAAGATGCAGCCTTTGCGCGTGATTTGTTCCGATATACTATTCTGGAAGGAGATAAACACCGGGAACTTATCAATTCTTTTACTAAAAACTGGGAAATAGAACGGGTTGCTTTTATGGATGTGGTGATTATGATGGTTGCCATAGCGGAGATAAAACATTTCCCTTCTATTCCGACCCGTGTTACTTTGAACGAGTATATTGAGATTGCCAAGGCTTATAGTACGCCGAAAAGCGGGGTGTTTGTAAATGGAATACTGGATTCCGTTATTTCACAGTTAAAAAAAGAAGGTGCTCTAACAAAAGAATAACTAAAATGTTATATATTTGTGAATGAAATTTTCCTTATGTAAGAAGGATTTGAGTATAAACATTTATTTAATAATACGATTATGACTTTAGCTACAATTTTATTACAAACAGCAAGTCCGGCTGGTGGGTCTGGAATGTCTACTATTATCATGATGGTTGCATTGGTGCTCGTTTTCTATTTTTTTATGATTCGCCCCCAATCTAAAAAACAAAAAGAAATTCGTAAATTCCGTGAGAATCTGTCCGTGGGAGATAAAGTAATTACTGCGGGAGGTATTTTCGGTAAGATTAAGGATATCAAAGACGATGCATTTGTCTTGGAAATCTCGGAAAATGTACGTATACATATTGATAAAGGTTCTGTATATCCTACAGCTGCAGATGCAACGCAGAACGCAGTTCAAAAATAAAAATACCATCGTTTATATTTGTCGTAAGACAGAAGAATATTTTGATAAAGTTTTTTCTCTCCTGCTTCGGTATGCAGAGAAAAAACTTTATCTTTGTTTACAAGATATACGATAATACCGGCAAAAAGCCTGAAAATAAATGGGAATGCGGAGACTGAATATAGTTATATATCGTTTACGGAAAAGAATCAATAGTTTCTTTAAAACGAGTCTTAGTAAAGAGTTATTTATCTTTCTGGGATTTGTTGTACTTTCTTTTTTCTTTTGGCTGCTTCAGGCCATGAATGAAGATGTGGAAGATACATTCAAGATTCCTGTTGAGGTTACTAATCTTCCCGATAAAGTAATGCTTATAAATGATCCTCCAGCATATATCAACGCGAGGTTGAGAGACAAAGGGCCTATCATCATAGGATATTCGGTTAATCGCATATCTCCCGTTAAGATCGATTTTTCGACCGTATCGGGAAAAGACGGCAAAGTATCGGTCACATCTTCCCAATTGACCGATTATATACGTAAAGAGATAAGAAATACGACACAACTCATTGCTTTTTCTCCAGACTCGCTGCAGATATATTATACGACAAATCCGGGTAAAAAAATACCGTTGGTTATTGACGGGGATGTTTCTACTTCTCCACAGTGCGTGATGAGCGGACAGATTCGCTCAAGTACCGATTCGGTTATGGTTTATGCACCTTCGCACATATTGAGACATCTGAAAAAAGTTTCTACCGTTCATTTTTCAGCCCAGCAGTTAAGCGATACCTTAAAAACTCAAGTGAATATATTACATATTCCGGGTGCTAAGATCGTGCCGGATAAAGTTTCATTAATGATACCTGTGGAAGAGTTGACTTCAAAAAGTCTTACACTTCCTGTTATTCCTCAGGGGCTTCCTGAAATGTGGAAAATTATGACTTTTCCCTCGTCCGTAAAACTCACTTGTATGGTTCCGGTCAGTATGTTTTCCTCGTTGAGCGAACGGGATTTTCTGATTGGTGTCAATTATAAGAAAGCCAGAAATACAACCGATAAAAAATTACCGGTTGAAATTTTAAAATATCCTTCATTTGTTCGCACTATCGAGTTGATTCCCGATAGCGTTGAATTTGTTTTGGAAGAAAATTTATAAAAAATGAGATCCATTGGTATCACCGGAGGTATAGGAAGCGGAAAGTCTGTTGTATCTTCATTGCTTAGGGTGATGGGATATCCGGTGTATGATTGTGATGAAGAGGCCCGGAAAGTCATGCATTATCCTTCGGTTAAAGCTTCTCTTGTAGATACTTTCGGAACGGCTGTTTTTAAGAATGGAATGCTTGACCGGAAAGAAATGGCCAATCGTGTTTTTGGAAATAAAGAACAGTTGTTACGTTTGAATGCTATCGTTCATCCTGCCGTCAGGACCGACTTTTTTGAGTGGATGCGTAAACAAAATACTTCATTGGTATTTATAGAATCCGCTATTTTGTACGAATCGGGTCTCCATATGGAAGTGGATGAAGTTTGGTTTGTTACTGCTCCGCAGGAGCTAAGGATAGATAGGGTAATGTCCCGTAGTGGTTTGTCTCGGGAAGAAGTTCTCAGGCGTATCGATTCTCAGATGAAAGAGGCTGAAAAAGGAGAAAAGGCAAATGTAACCATAATTAATGACGGGGAAAAAGCACTTATTCCGCAGTTAGAAGCACTCATATCCCGATATTAAGTTTATTTTAGTGAACTCATTTTATATATTTCATACAGAGTATTACTTTTGTACACAATTTTAAATTTAAAACGAATATATTATGTTGAAATTGATTTTATCCATTTCCGGTAAGCCGGGCTTATATAAACTTGTTTCCCAGGCTAAAAATATGTTGGTAGTAGAATCTTTACAAACAGGAAAACGGCAGCCCGCATATGCCCATGAGAAAATTATCTCTTTAGGAGATATTGCTATTTTTACCGATAGCGGAGAAGTAGCATTAGGTGAAGTAATGGAAAAAATTAAGGAAAAAGAAAACGGCGGAAAAGTGTCGGTGGATCTTAAATCGGATAACAATATCCTGAAAGAATATTTTTCTGGGATTTTGCCTGATTTTGACAGGGAAAGAGTATATCCGACCGACATTAAAAAATTAATGTCGTGGTATAATTTATTGATAGAAAAAGGATATACCGATTTCGTAAAGAAAGAAGAAGTAGCAAAAGAGACGGAAAAAGAGGCTGTAGAGCCTGTCAAAGAAGAATCTGCACCAGTAAAAAAAACGGTGAAAACAACAAAGCCTAAAACAAAAAAAACGAAAGAAGAATAGAATTATCTATTTATACAATGATAGAATAAGGAGGATTGGAAACTAAGATTTTCAATCCTTTTTTGTGGAAAGGATGGAAAGATTTCCGGAGGTATCATATTTTCATGAGAAAGATTATAATTCTTTGATAACTTTACAGGGATTCCCGACTGCAATACAATTTGCCGGAATCGACCGGGTAACGACACTGCCCGCACTTATGGTACTTCCGTCACCGATTATGACTCCGGGCAATATGATAGAGCCTCCTCCTATCCAGACATTTTTTCCAATAAGTACAGATGAACTTTGTGATTTCCAGAAAGTACTTTTTCCCGATAATCGTTCCGCTGGATTTATCGGATGAAAAACAGTATAAATATGTACACCGGGTCCGATACCCGAATAATCTCCGATCGTTATATTGTTGCAATCCAGAAATACACAATTCGTATTTATTTCTACATTATTTCCTATGTATATGTTTTCTCCGTAATCAACGAAAAATGGTGCGGATATCCATATATTTTCACCTTTAGAACCTAGTAATTCATCTAATAGGTTAGAGAGTGTTTTGGTATCTGTCGATAATGTATTGTTGTATTCTTTTTGTAATCGTTTTGCTTTATGCCATCTGTTTAGTAATTCTGTATCGCCACCATTATATACTTCTCCTGCCAGCATTTTTTCTTTTTCTGTTTTCATAATAAGTTTTTTTCAGTTTTCGGTGAATATCGTTTAATGGGCATTATAGGAAATATTCTGTGATACTTCAACACGATATTCCACGGATTTTAAATGATCTTGGAAAGTATATCTGAATCTACACAAAAATAAAAATATCCTTTAATTTCTAATCAGTATTTTCAGTAGATTATTTTTTATATTCATGTAATCATTTTGCTTTTTTTGCGACTAATATGGTAAAATGAATCAGTTTATTATGAACACACAAGAATTGGAAATGCAGTTTGTTGCTTTCGTGACAGAATATAAGCATGTTATTTATAAGGTATGCTACATTTATGCTACGGACAACGAAAACCTTAATGATCTTTATCAGGAGGTAGTGATAAATCTTTGGAAATCTTTTCTCCGTTTTCGGGGCGAGTGTAAATCTTCTACTTGGGTTTATCGCATTGCTTTGAATACCTGTGTCTCTTTTTTCAGAAAGTCTGCCTCAAGGCCTCCTATAGTTCCTATTTCGGTAAACCTGGAGGTTGCTGATGCAGATGAAGAGAATAAAACTTCTCTACTTCAGGAACTTTACCGGATGATCAACTGCCTGAGTACATTGGAACGTGCGTTGATTTTGCTTTGGCTGGAAGAAAAGAGCTATCAGGAAATTGCAGCGATATTGGGTATATCCAGAAATAATGTGGCTGTAAAACTCAACAGGATAAAAGAAAAATTGAAAAAAATGTCTAACGATTAAAAAACATTTGTCATATGGATTTGGAAGAAATGAAAACGGGATGGAACGTTTTAAATGAGCGTTTGATCCAAAATGAAATATTGAATCAGAAAATTATAAAAAAAATGATTATGATGCGTACGCAATCGGCATACGAAAAAGTATATAATTCCGAATTACGGGGATTGTGCCTGGTGCTGGCTATCGGCATCGTTTTACTCCCACTCATCAAGTTTGTGGGAGATGTCCAGATGAAATGTATATCATTCATTTTGCTGGAAACGATTATGTGCTTTGCCGTCATTTATCAGGCTTTTATGGTTTATTATTTGTCCAGATTTAGTTTGGATACGCTCAAAATGCAAGACCTTGAACGTTTATTTTTAAAGTATAAGCGATGTTATTGGTATGGTAAAATATATGGTCCTATTGTGAGTATTGGCGGCATTGCCGGATTCATGTTTCTGGAAAAAACGCAGGTGAATGTTTATTCGCTTATGATGATCGTATTTACGTTTATTTTGGGAGTGATATTTACTATTGTGCAAGAACGCAGACATAATCAAAATATGAAGTCTGTTGAATATGGATTAGAGGAACTTAGGGAGTTTGAAAAAGATGCAAGCTAAACAAAAGCTTAATGTTTTCAAGATGGATTTTTTTCTGTAAACGTAATATAAATGGTGAGATTGTAATTTTAACTATTTGATAATTAATTTGTTCTGTTATTCAGGATGAAATCAGCCATGCGAAAATATTTTATTTCATGTTAGATAATGAATATAATCTTTCACTTTTGAACTTATTACTAAATAAATGAAAGGAATTTACCCGGTAGGAAATACCGGGTAAATTAGTTATTTTTCTGCATGTAAAAGATGTTTTGTTAAAAATTTGCGTACGGGTTCGTCATATAACTTTAAACACAGGTAAGCCAATATTATACACCCGATAACAAGAGCTACAGCCCCCGGTAAGGATTGTACGAATGTGAGATTATCATTTTTTACCCAGGCATAATATAAATATATAAAAGGATAGTGTACCATATACAGCGGGTAAGAAATATCTCCCAGGAATTTACATATTCGGGTGGTAGTTTTGTCTGTCGTTTTTCCAGATGCTCCGAGATAAACAAGTAAAGGAAAGGCTATCGCGAAGCATACCGTATCGTATAATCCATTCATCCAGAAATGTTCACTGCCGCCGATTCGGGGTACAGCCAATAAAATAACTACAGACAGACTACATATCCAAAAAGCCCCTTTTATTTTAATCGGTTTGAATATGCGGAATAGCAGTAATCCGGCTGAGAATGAAAATAATAAGCGTAAAGATCCGCCGATTATATTCTCGCCTGTCAGTGAAAATCCTGCGCATATATCGCCGTACGGTCCCCATATAGCAAATACGGCTAAACCGCAACCGGCAAGTAAAACTAAAAGAGAGAGAGCTTTTGTCGGGAGTTTATGGATAAAGAATGCATATAAAATATTACCGATATATTCATAAAATAAAGACCAGCTCGGACCATTCAGAGGGAACATTTCCGTAACTCCCCGAATTTCGAAACCGGGGGTTGACGGGATGAGGAATGCATTCATTAGGGTAGCTATAAGTAACATAGCTACAGATATTTTCGATACGTCCCAGACAGAACAGCCCTGAAAGTAAAACATAATAGCTCCGATAATGGCTCCCATTATTACCATGGGATGTAAGCGGATGAATCTGCGCCTGATAAAGTTTTTTATTGTCATTGTTTTCCAGCGGTCGTCGTATGCATAGCCTATGACGAATCCCGACAAGATAAAGAAAAAATCTACAGCCAGATACCCGTGGTTGATATGCTGGTCTATATGACTGGTTGCATAGGCTTCAAATATATGAAAGAATACAACCATTAATGCCGCTACTCCTCGTAATCCGTCAAGTATGTTGTAATGCGGTTTTGTGTCTGTAAATGCTGCTGCTGAAATTTTTGACATCTGTTTATTTGATAAATCGTTTTGTTATTGTGAATGAATTCATAAATCGTACCACTATATAGCTTATCAGGAAAGATATACAAGCCATACCTATTATACGTATGATGACGGGAACTGTGGGAATATATCCGAAAATGTCATAAGAAATTTGTACGAATATGAAGTGGCACAGATATATGCCGAAAGTCATGGAAGCCAGATTTGATAAATTTTGTGAAGAAGGTATGTTCAGTTTTTGTATAATAACGAAAACCGAGAATGTCATCATAAATACGTTGATACCGGCGAAATACCATACGATTTCCAGATTTGCGTAATTTCCCGGAAAATATTCCTGGGTCAGAATATATCCGAGAGAAGTGATTAAATAACCCGTCAGGAACAAAGGTATGGTAATAGATAATGTTTTTTTCCAGTTCCAGTTTAACGGATATTTTACCAGATAATAAGCCAACACCAGGTAACCGATGAATCCTGATACGTAATAGAACGTGCCGTAGTCATTCCAGTCGCATATACCGAATAATCCCATATTTCCGAAATTTCCGGTGTATCCTAATACCGGGGCTGCCATTTTTATATACGGAAGTATAAGGGAAATCCCCCATATGATAAGAAATAATTTTATGTCCTGGCGCGGAGCTTGTTTAAGCCATGCACTCAGGATGGGCATAATGAGGTATAGCCCCACCAGCATATAAAGATACCACAAAGGGGTGGTGTCATAATTGAAATTGAATATAAATGTGTATATTTTATTTAGAGTAGCTGGCAGGGTGAAGTTTTCCATTGAAATAGAAGGACTTTGCGTCGTGCCGATATAATTCAGGTAAATATAATACAGGACAGGTAAAGTTACCGACCAGAAAATAAGGGGAATAACTATACGTACAATACGTTTTTTGTAAAATGTTTTCATATCCGTAAGTACAGGCAATAATAATACTCCTGTCATCATGACGAATAAAGGAACGCAAGCCCTTACTAGACTTCCTGAAAATGTTCCGGTAAGAAATGAATTTCTGTCATTATCGAATTGCGCTACAAAAGGGTCGCAACAGTGGGAAAAGACGACTAAAAAACAGGCAATAACGCGTAATAAGTCTATCCAGCCGATGTTTTCTCTTTTTAAAGAGCCAATAGCAATGTTGTGAGATGGTTGTGTCATGGTATTATAAAATAAGCATAGCTAAAAAAGATGGAAAAGTTCCTATCTAAATAATTTCAGTGAATGAATTAATTTCGCAAATATATAGGAAAAAATTAATAATTGGAGTAATCTCTTGATTTTAGAGAGAGTTTATGTTTTTTAATTCTAAATATATACCGGCTTTTAACATGAATCAAAATAATGATTACCTAAGTATTTCCAAAAAAGAATTTATGAATATATTAATATAAATATATTTGTTCCGAATCTGCTACGTCTGGTTAGGCTTTATTTCAATTCCTTTTTTGAGGTCGGCATAACTTATTATTTTTTGTTCCGGTTGTAAAGCGATGAAATTTGTTTATTGTTATCATCTGTTTTAACGACTGCATTTATTATGAATGGCTGGAAAAAGAAACTTATTGTTATATGGACGGAAAAGCTGTTCTCTATATTGAGCAGTGCCGTTACGCAATTTGCTATCGTATTATGGATCAGTTTGAAAACAGGCTCGGCTGAAATTCTTTCTTTCGGCCGATAGCAACTTTATTGCCTCAAATATTATTAGGACCGTTTACCGCTTTGCTCCAGACACAGGTAGAACCTTCTTTCCTGGGACGCGTATTTTCCTTATTCGGCAGCATAAGCCTTCTTTCCTTCGGTTATAGGTTTGTTTATAATAGGAATTATTGGCGATTCGGTAGGAATTCCCGAGGTATTTATCGCATGTGGTTCGGCTATAGGGGTGATAGGAATATCGGCACTTTTCATACCTTCCGCCTGGAAACCGGAGAAAAAGAAATGATTGTGTATTATAAGTAGTGCCGGGTGTGATTCGAATTTGGCGGCATTCGTTCAGATGACGGAAGGAAGACCACTGTACCTATCTAAAGCACTTCTTAAAGCAAAAATTGCTTCTAAGCATTCTTTGGAAAAATACAGTGGTCGTTTGTCACATCTTTTCGGTCTGGCTTATGGGAGGCGCATATTTGAAATTCAGAAAACCTATACAAGTTAAGCAATACCCGAAAGGATTGTTTTCAGGAATATTCAGGAAATTATGGAACATATCCTTTTCTCCTTCCTGTTCCAGCCCTCTGATAGTAAGTTCGTGATCCAAGGACTTGTTCAGCCACATATGAGCTTCAGCCCGGGCTATATCGTCGTTGATAATAGAATCGTATAACTGTACATATTCTGCTGCAAAGCCTCCGATGAATTTTCCTTTGTTTTTTGCCCATACTATGCCTATTCCGGTCGCAATCGCTTTATGTTCAGTATAGTTGGCCCCATGTCCGGCTATGATTGCCTCGAGGACTGCTCCGTGGTGGAATTGTTCGGTAAGTTCGGGATGGTAGGGTAAATAAGGAAATTTTCTGTTTACCGTGTCAGTTATGGTCACCAGGTTTCCCCGGAGTTCGGGAGGAAGAACAGAAGTATATGGAATTACGTTGAAGTTCTCAATGGAAGCTTCCAGTAAAGCCAGGTCATAAGCGAAAGTTTCGTACGGCTGAGGTGGTATACCATCGTTTAATACTCCTTTTCCCCCGGTAATAAATCCGAAAACAGGATAACGGGTTCCTCTGTATTCATTTGTCATGATAATTTGTAATAAGTATCCTTTATAATATATCCCTGAACTATAATTTAAAAAAGAACAATATTATCCGGTATTTTGCTTATCGGTTAAACATAAAGAATGGTAAAGAATATAGAGAAGAATAAAGAATTTTCCTGTTTTATTGTTATATTTGGAACACAATCATCTATGCGTAAAATTATGAAGCGGTTTCGTAATGGAAATTTATATATTATTCTTTCGCTTTTAGTGCTCATTACGAGTAGTTGTTCTTCTTCCCGCCGTTTACAGAATAAAGAATATGAAATTTTATCGCAGAAAATAGGAGTTCGTCTCGATGCACACGATGATATTCGTTTGTATCGCGAATGTGCCTCGTGGCTGGGCAGCCCTTATAAATACGGAGGTAATACGCCTCGTGGAACAGATTGTTCGGGAATGGTCAGCCATATCTATAACAAGATATACAACATAAAATTACATCGTTCCTCCGAAGGAATTATGAAAATGAATTGCCGTAAAATCTCCCGTTCCAGATTACGGGAAGGGGATCTCGTTTTTTTCAAAACAAAATCTAAAAATAATAAGATAAATCATGTAGGTATCTATTTGAAAGACGGATTTTTCATACATGCGTCTACTTCCAAAGGTGTGATAATAAGTAATCTGGATGATAATTATTATAGACGTACCTGGGTATGTGGAGGAAAGGTAAAAGGAAGGTGATTATTTTTCTTTTATTTTTTCTATCCACATTCCCTGTAACCGTATGTCATAATACGGTATTCCCGCTTTTTTGCATAATTCTCCCCATCTATAGGCCTGTGAGGGATATATATCCGGGGACAATATAATGATTCCCGGTGTATAAAGGCGAAGAATATCCGGCAGCTTCCCTTTAAAATTTTTATTTATGACTACATAATCGACCGGTATTTTATTTGTCGTGGCGTAGGATCTTTGGGAATTATCTGCAATTACTATTCGTTTTCCATAGTATCCGATGAAAGGCGGATGATAATAAATGTTTGCGTCCGACATCGGGCTGTTTATGGAATGGCAGCTTTCCAGTCTATGTCTCATGAGATATTCTTTACATAACTCGTAATTTTTTTCCGGATTTATAATACTGTCGGTTGATAAGATATAGCATTTTGCAGGGCTGGACAGGCGGATGTAAGTAGCTTCCCGGGTATCATATATAGCTATATCGGGATATTCTTGTTTTTTGTAAGCCTCGTGAGCATCCCATATAAAGAAAAAAACAGCAAAGAGCATGACTGTGATCAGGTAACGTATCTGTCGTGTTCTTAATGCCAGCCATATAAAAAGGAAAAAAATAAAATAGAGAAAAAGATAACGCTCTTCGAGCCATACCCCCTGTATATTACCATAGGGTATTTGTCCTATGTAATGAATAAAGTTCAATATGAACTCTACGGATATATTTAAAATATGCACCAACCAGCTTGCATGGAATCCCGAAATTACAGATAAAAGAACAAGTATTCCGGCTCCTATTATTACGGGAAGAACAGGTAATATCAGCAAATTGGTGAATAGGAATAATAATGGTATTTGATGAAAATAAAATACAGATATGGGCAGTGTTCCTACTTGTGCTGCGGAAGAGACAGCAACCATTTTCCCTGTGTATCGTATAATTCCGTTAGTATTTTCACACCAGCGGGTAAGATAAGGGTATAATAATAAAATAGAAAGTACGGCACTAAAACTTAATTGAAAACTGATGTTGAATAACCATGAGGGGCGGTAGAGAAGCATGAAGAATGCAGAAGCCAGAAGTGCGTTAATACTACAGTTCCGTCGTCCCAGGACAGGGGCTGTGAGTACAAAGGTGGTCATAATACAAGCTCGTATTACCGACGGTGATAAGCCGGTAAAAAAAGCATAAAACCAAAGTATGATGATGGTAGCGATAGTTTGTATTCTGCGCATACCAAAGAAACTCAAGGGCCATAAAAGTAAATAAATAAGATAGGCGATGATGCCTGTGTGAAGTCCGCTGACCGCTAAAACATGTGACAACCCGGCGGCGGAGAAATCCGCTCGGGTAGATGCTTGCAGGCTACCTGTATATCCCAGAATAAGAGCTTCCAGTAAAGAGAGTACAGGTTTTGACAATCCGCTTTTCCGGAGAGCTTCTATAGCCCTGTCTCTCATTATTTGAGACGAATATGTAAGAGAAGACGGAGTAACATATCCCATACGTTTCCAATCTCCGGTTTTTAGGTACTGCGAATATAAGATGCCGTTTCTTTTCATATAACGTGCATAATCGAAACTGTATTGGTTGCTGTTGTTCCGGATGATAGAAAGCTGTTGTCTGAATATAATTATATTACCTTCGATCAATGACTCGGATTCAATATCGTTCCGGAATATCAATGATATTTTTTCATTTTGCGGAA
The DNA here is from genome assembly GCF_025567045.1 of Barnesiella propionica. Taxonomy (NCBI): domain Bacteria; kingdom Pseudomonadati; phylum Bacteroidota; class Bacteroidia; order Bacteroidales; family Barnesiellaceae; genus Barnesiella; species Barnesiella propionica. The sequence continues at coordinate 220,934 of NZ_JAOQJK010000002.1, forward strand.
CCATTTTTCCGTTACTGTCGCAAAGTGCCGTGACAGTTGCATTTACTTTTAATGATTTTCCGGATACTTTGACAGGTGTATCCAGACGGGCAATGGCAGTTGGATATAAAGCTGTATTCCAAACTTTCTTTTGAGGAGTATTTGCAAGAGTAATTAATATGCCTATCGTAGCGATGAGTAAGAAAGAAGCTATTCCGAATAAGGATTTTTGCCGGTATTGTGAAATTGCCGATGCATGTTTTATGCTGAATGCCCATAATATAATCCCCGCCATACCTGTAAAAAGATATGTCTGTACCTCAGGAAAGAATTCCTGAATACATATTCCGGTTATCAAAGGTATCAGTAGCCGCAGGAACGGAGTACGAGATACCAAAGGTATGTCCTGCATAGTTTAATTGTTCTAACGGCAAAAATAAGAACAAGAATTGGAATAAAGAAATAGAATCTAAACCATGAAAAGAAATAATAAAGAATGCACGAACCGGGAAAGATACTTATGCTATATATGAAAATGAAAAATCAAGCGTTTGTATATAGCATCTTAAATGAATAAATATATAAACAGATTATTCCGAAATGCCGGCAAAATAAGTGTTTTTGTTTATAAATATAAAATTACCAGCAAGCTCATAATAGCTATACATATCCATAAAATGATTCCTTGTACCATAGGTTTGATTCCCACTTGCTTGATTACTGTTTGAGATAAACCGGCTCCAATAAGAAATAATGTGACCGTTAGTCCTTTCTTTGCTATCCATACTATGGAACTGCTTATCGATTCAGGAATGTTCAGATAAGTATTTGCTACCATAGCCAGCACGAAAAAGAAGATGAACCAAGGTATTGAGATTTTACCCGACTTTTCTTTGAACAGGAATGTCGTGATGATAGCCATAGGGATGATCCATAATGCCCGGGTCAGTTTGACCAGAGTGGCTATTTCAAGGGCTTTGCTGCCGTAGGCCGCTCCGGCCCCTACAACCGAGCTGGTATCATGTATGGCGATAGCGGCCCACATTCCGAATTGCTCCTGGGTCATTTCCAGCCAATGGCCTATCGGTGGGAATATGAACAAAGCTATTGCGTTAAGAATGAATACAGTACCCAATGCTACAGACATTTGGTTACTATCAGCTTTAAGTACTGGAGCTACGGCCGCGATAGCACTGCCACCGCAAATGGCCGTTCCCGATGAGATAAGATATGATGTCTTTTTGTTTACTTGCAGTTTCCGTCCTATAAGAAACCCCAGGATCATAACCATAGCTACGGAAATGATGGTGAACATCATACCTTCTTTTCCCGCTTTGAGAGATTCGTGTAAGTTCATTCCGAATCCTAATCCTACGACAGATATCTGTAATAGATATTTAGAACATTTTTTGCTGAATTTAGGAAAGGGCTGACCGGCTGTGAGAGCGAAAGCAAGACCGGCAAATAATGCTACGGCCGGGGATACACCGGGAATTAAAGTCAGCAATAATAAGATAATAAAGATGATACGATTGTTTTTTTGCAGGAACGTCAAAAGAGGTTTCATTTTTTCTTATTTTTATTTTCGGATGCAAAAGTAACAAGAGATAATAATATATCCTTATCAATAATAGATATGTATCATAACTAAAAGTTATAATATTTAAAACTGCTTTGTTACATAACGGATAAAATCTTTTTCCAGCCCGTTGCCTTCCCCTTGCTTTTGTACGAAACAAAACATCCGTTCGCAAGAAAAATCCTCTATATCTATAATTCTTAATTTGCCGGTTGTAAGCTCATTCATCACTGCTTGGATAGAGATTATTCCCAGGCAGTCGGTATTTTCTATAAAGCGTTTTATACTTTCGGTGCTTCCCAGTTGCATGACGATTTGAAGAGAAGATAGCTTGATATGGTGCTCGTTTAAAGAATTCTCAAGAACTTCCAGGCTTCCCGAACCTGCTTCCCGAAGTACTATAGGCAATTTTTGAAGTTCGCTTAATGTTATTTCATCCAGTTCGGCCAATTTCCCGGATGTACGCGTTACCAGTACCAATTCATCTTTCATGAACGGAGTATAGTGCAGGTGAGACTGGCGGCTGTAGCCTTCGACCAATCCGAGGTCTATCCTGTGTTCGTCCAATGCTTTTTCAATTTCTCGTGTATTTCCGTTAACGAGAGAGAGTTTGATATGCTTGAATTTTTGTATAAAAGAAGCCAAGTAACCGGGCAGTACGTATTGTGCGATAGTGGTACTCGCTCCCAGTCTCAACTCTCCCATATGGCGTTCGCTCAATAAATTCATTTCAAAATCAAGTTGCCGGTATTGTCCCAGGATTTTTTCAGCATGGCTTAACAGTAGTTCTCCATCGGCTGTAAGTGAAATATGGGTTCCTTTGCGTTCGAAAAGACGTATTTTATATTCAGCTTCCAGTTCTTGTATATGTTTACTGATTGCCGGCTGGCTTATAAATAATTCTTTTGAAGCTTTTGTGAAACTCAGGTTCCGGGCTACACTGCAAAAGACTTTCAGTCTGAAGTCGATCATATGTGCAATATTATTATATTCTTTTATTCATTCCATATGTTCCAGGCAGCGAATGCCTGAAGAAGGAGCATTTCCAGTCCGTTCTTTGCTTCTGCTCCATATTGCTTTGCCTTTTTCATGAAAAGCGTTTCGTCCGGATTGTAAATCAGGTCGTAACACAAATGTTGGCTGTTCATTAAATGATAAGGGATGTCAGGACAATTGTCTTCATGCGGGTACATACCTACCGGAGTGGTATTAATAATTATTTTATGCGTGTCCATGATGTCTGGTGTCAATTCCGCGTAAGTCAGGCGGCCGGGTGTGGCTGTTCGGGAAACGTATGTAGGTTCTATTTTTAAAGATTCCAGCCCGCAAAATACGGCTTTGGCGGCGCCTCCGGTTCCTAATACCAGCGCCTTATTCCGCTCCGGCGTGAGTAGCGGACTTATAGAGTCGGTAAAACCTACGACATCGGAGTTATAGCCTTTTAATGTGAGCCTTCCTTTCGAACGGATGAATTTTATTACATTTACCGCTCCGATACGGGCGGCCGTTTCATCCATTTCATCCATATAGGCGATGACTTTTTCCTTGTATGGAATGGTGACGTTCATTCCTGCAAGTCCAGGGTTTGTGTCTATAATTCTTTTTAATTCTTCAATTCGGGGAATTTCGAAGTTTATATATTCGGCATTTATTTTTTCCATCTCGAACTTCTCATTGAAATATGATTTCGAAAAAGAATGAATGAGCGGGTAGCCGATTAGCCCGTAGATCTGTTTCATAATTTAAAACCTTAAAATTATCCTTTGTACTTCGATTGTTTTAAAACGGTATTTGCCATGTCTTGCCGGATGATGTCTGTAATATTTGCTTCCGGTACATTCCTGAGATATGCTTTCACCAACTGGTACCCGATCCATCGGCCGGTTCTTCCGGGAGATTCAGCCGTTAAAGGGGAAGTAAAAGGAGCCGGGTTCAAATATTTGTTTTGTAAAAGCATATCGCCCGAGAACAGATGTTTTTCACTTACCATTTTGTTCCATATTTTAGATTCATTTTTCCGGCACCAGTCCAGTTGCTCTTGACTGAAACCGAGAAGATCTTCTTCCTTTTTATCGGGGAATATCTGTTCAAGCAGGTATATCACAGCACCTTCATAAACAATATGGTCCAGTAGGGTGGCATTTTCTTTCCGGAAAGGTTCTTCGGTATAAATAACAGCTGATATTATATCCAGAGGAATTTGACGCCGTATTTTACTTTTTAGCTCGTAATCATAAAAGAGGCCTTTATATAACCGATAATCACTTCCAAGGTAATTGTCTATGGATACGGAAATAAGGCTGTCTGCGATGATAACAGGAACACCCAGACCTGATACATGCGATAGAATCCGGGGGACTTTGTATTCCGGGAAGAAAGCTCCGTATCGTCCGAAAGCTTCGGATAAATTATTCTCCAGGTCCGACATATCCGAGTATTCATCCTCACAGTCGGCGTATAGTACCTTAACAGCCGTATCGCTGACGAATCGTTTTAACCCGGGAAGGTATCCTGGGGCAGTTTCCGGAGAAAGTTTTAATATGGATTGACAATACAAGGAAAAAAAAGGTGAATATTTTTTTCTGAAATTATCCCGGAATACGGAATCTTCTGAAGATACATATTCAGGCAGATGCCGGTCAAAACGTTCAATATGGATGGGAAGTATTTGTGTTGTTATGATTTTTCGCTTGCTGTCTTTACAGGCGGTAGCGATAAATATAATACTGATGGTTAAAATACCGGTTTTTAATTTTCTGTACAGGATCTTACTCATTTGCTTTCGAGATTTTTTTCAGTGATGCAAAAATAAAAGATTTATTCTTAAATGACCGGCTCCGGCTCCTATACTTTGTTAATATGTGTCCAGAAATAAAAATGAGATTGAAATCCTCTTAAATTTCTTCATATTTTGTACCTTTGTAAGATATTTTTGATTAAGCATGTTTTTATTTGAAGTAATCTGCATTTACAGTATTTTGTTGAATAAATAACATGTAATTGTATGAAAGTAGTATCGTATATTGAGAGATGAATATTACAAAGATAATAGGTAAAGTCGCTATCCTGACCATGATTATGATATGTGCATTTCCTGCCGGTTATGCCAAAGATTTTGTTTTGGTAATAGATGCAGGACATGGAGGACATGATTCCGGCGCAATAGGGGCTCACGCTAAAGAAAAGAATATTAACCTGGGAGTTGCTCTTAAGCTGGGTAAAATGGTGAAAGAGAATATTCCTGGTGTAAAAGTAGTCTATACCCGTAAGAACGATACATTTCTTACCTTGCAGGAACGGGCTGATGTAGCGAATAAAGCCGGAGGAGATTTGTTCATTTCTATTCATACCAATTCGGTGGACCGTAAATCTCCCAACCGCAAATCGGTGAACGGTGCATCTACCTATACGTTAGGGCTCCATCGTACCCGGGAGAATCTGGAAGTCGCTAAAAGGGAAAACTCCGTTATATTATTGGAAAAAGATTTTTCTACCCGTTATGAAGGTTTCGATCCTAATTCGTCCGAGTCTTATATTATTTTTGAATTTCAGCAGGATAAGCATATGGAACAAAGCGTGAATTTCGCATCTGATATACAACGTCAATTTAGATCGGTTGCCGGACGTGCGGATAAGGGTGTGAGACAAGCGGGATTCTGGGTGCTGGCTAAAACCAGTATGCCGTCGGTGTTGGTTGAGCTTGATTTTATTTGTAATCCTAAGGTTGAGAATTTTCTTTCTTCGGAAGAAGGCCAGCGTAAAATGGCAAAATCTATATATAACGCTTTTGTGGCGTTTAAGTCCGACTACGACAGAAAACAAAATTCTAATCGGTCTAAAGCGGAGAATACCCGGGAAAACCTTCCGGTGGAGCAGGTAGTGGAATTACCGGAAGAAAAAAATAAGAATGTTTCGCAGAAACAAGTAACGGACAATGAACAAAAGAGCGCGGTTAACAATACCGGGAAAACAGTGTATAAGATACAGCTGTTAACTTCGCCTAAAAAGTTACCTTTGAGTTCTTCTCATTTCAAAGGTCTCTCTTCCAAATCGATCGATTATTACTATGAGAATAATCTTTATAAGTATACGTATGGAGAATTTACCAGTCAGGCAGAGATAAGACGGGAATTTTCTAAGATAAAGAAGACTTTTAAAGATGCTTTTATTGTTTCTTTTAAGGATGGTAAAAGAGTAAAGTAATTTGGATGCAGAATTTATTTAGATAGATCATATAAACAAATAAAAATGAAGAAACTATTTACGAAAGAGGTGGTTATTGCCCTTTCGGTTATCGTAAGTGTAGCGATTTTAGTGACCGGGATAAATTATCTTAAAGGTGTAAATATACTTAAGCCTACTAATTATTATAATATACAATATCATAATGTAACCGGTCTTACGGTTTCTACCCCTGTGCTGATCGACGGATTTAAAGTCGGTTTGGTACGGGAAATCGTATATGACTATGAAAAACCCGGTAATATCAATGTAGAAATTGATCTGGATAAAAAATTGAAAATTCCCGAAGGAAGTAAAGCCATTATTGAGGTCGATATGTTAGGTACGGCTTCTATCGTATTGAAATTAAATAAATATGTGAGTGAATATCACAAAGTAGGGGATTATTTAGAAGGAGAAGTAAATCAGGGTCTGATGGGGAAATTACAGAACGACATTATACCCCAGGCCGCTAATTTGTTGCCTAAGCTGGACAGTATTCTCGTATGCGTGCAAGCTATCGTTTCAAATCCGGCCCTCGGTTCTTCTATTACCCGTTTGGACCGGATGACGGCAGAGTTGGAATCATCTTCGATACAATTGTCCCGGATGATGAAAAAAGATATTCCCGTAATATTAGGAAATGTATCGGAAATATCTTCCAATGTAAATACTTTAACTGGCGATTTACAGGAGTTACCTCTGAAAAGTACGATGAATTCGGTAAATGAAACGGCAGAAAACCTTAAGTTCATAACGGGACAATTACGGGCTACGGACAATACGGTGGGACTTCTTATCAATGACCGTTCTTTATATGACCGCTTGAACAGTACGGTAGGAAATGCCGATTCTTTATTGGTGGATTTGAGGTTACATCCGAAACGTTATGTGCATTTCTCAGTATTTGGTAGAAAATAAGAATAAATTTTATTATTTAGAATCAGTATAAATAAACTTGCAAGGGGCGTTTTTTTTATTAAAGACGATAAAGAGCTTTAATATACATCTTTTTATGCTTGGTGCCCAGTTATATGTATGTCGCTTATTGAATTTATATTTTTTGTAAGTATTTGATATATAGCATAGTAATGAATAAAAACATTCTGTTTGAATCTAATTTCGTAAGAGTGACATAAATAATTGTAAAACAAACAGTTGTAATATCTTTGTAAAATGCAAAAAAAAAACCGTTTGTTTTTGAAAAAAATAAGTTGAAATTTTGTATTCCGAATAATTTTTTTGATAGAAGATTTTTAGAGATGAGTTCAGATTATGTCACACTTTGGGACCGCTGTTTGAGCATTATAAAAGATAATGTGCAAGAGGCTAATTTTGATAAATGGTTTAAGCCGATTGTACCATTGAGTCTTGATAATAATGTATTGAATATTCAGGTGCCATCTTACTTTTTTGTCGAGAGACTGGAAGGTGCATATTTACCATTGCTTAAAAGTACGCTTTGTCGTGTATTTGGCAATGGTATAAAGCTTCGATATACCGCATTGGTTATTGAAAAGCCTAAGGCTACCGTAACTCAGGATAGCACGAATCATTCGATCCGTATTGAGCAACAGAGAAAAAAAACTGATGCGCAGCCTTCTGTTACAGTTGCCGATCCTTTTCGGCAGCCGGAATATTGTGATCTGGACCCTCAGTTAAATCCGGTCTATACGTTCGATAGTTATTATTCAGGCGAAAGTAATAAGCTGGCTCGTACGGCAGCCGAGTCTATAGCTTCCGATCCCGGAAATACACCTTTTAACCCTTTGTTTTTATTTGGAGAATCGGGGGTGGGAAAAACCCATTTAATACAGGCTATCGGGATTAAAATAAAAGAAAACAATCCGCGCGCCCGTGTATTATATATATCTTCTCATCTTTTTCTGGTACAATATACCAATGCCGTGCGTAATAATACGGTAAACGATTTTATTAATTTCTATCAAAGCATCGATGTATTATTGATGGATGATATTCAGGAGTTTGCCGGAAAGCAAGGTACACAAAATACATTCTTCCATATATTTAATCATCTTCATCAAAATAAGAAACAGTTGGTACTGACCTCAGACCGTCCCCCTGTGGAACTGGACGGAATGTTGCCTCGTTTGCTGACCCGTTTTAAATGGGGATTAACGGCCAAAGTGGAACGTCCGGATTATGAACTTCGCAGGAATATCCTGATGAATAAGGTAGTACACGACGGTCTGGCCATTCCGGAGCCGGTTATTGATTATATTGCACGTAACGTAACGGATAATGTACGTGACTTGGAAGGTATTATAGTTTCTCTTATGGCTCATGCTACTATATTTAACCGCGAGGTCGATATCGATCTGGCCGACCGGGTACTGAGTAATAGCGTGAAAATCGAGAAAAAGCAGATAACTGCTGAGTCTATAAAAGATACGGTTTGCGGGTATTTTAATATAGAACCGCGTCTTTTGCAGGCTAAGTCAAGAAAAAGCGAAATCGTGCAAGCTCGTCATATATCTATGTTTCTGGCTAAAAAATATACCGAACTGTCATTGGCTTGTATTGGAGATGTTATAGGAAAACGCGACCATGCTACTGTATTACATGCCTGTAAGACCATCGGAGAGCGTATGGCGGTGGATAAATCTTTAAAGGCGGCACTGGGTGAAATAGAAGAACTGTTACAAAAATAGATGATTAGCGAAATAAAAAAGGAGCTTGCATAAAGCTCCTTTTTTATAAATGTAATATTTCAGAATTCGAATCCTTGCTTTTTTATGAGGTCAAGCAGCACTTTAGAATAAATTTCGTTATTTTCTTTCGTATATCGTATATCAGTGAAAATCTGGGCGAGTGTTTCTTTTTGATTTTCAATTATATACTGTTTGTTTGCCGGATCTGATTCTTTCTCGAGGTAAAGGCGGTCTATATCATCCTTACTATAGTCTGAGTAGGTTTCGTAATGTACGATAGCTTCTAAAGGCAGACGTTCTGTTTGTTCCGGTATATCTTCCGGGTATCCTACCGTAAGAGTGGTTATAGGTATTACATACCGGGGGAGGTTCAATATTTCCACGATTTGTGGTGCGTTGTAGGTCGTAGTTCCCAGATAACAACATCCCAATCCTACCGCTTCGGCCGCCGTATTGAATTGTTGTGTTACGATGACTGCATCTAAAGCGGCCGTTACAAATGACTGGAAATTTTCATATCCGGGATTAGCATTCCTGTATCTACACCATTTTATAAAACGGTTGAAATCTGCACAAAAAGTAAGAACTACAGGTGCTTGTGTGACAGTAGGTTGATTAAAATGAGCTGGTGCCAGTTTTTTCTTGTTATCGGTATCTCGTGTTATTACGACGCTATATACCTGCATATTTCCCGTAGTAGGAGCTCTGAAGGAGATTTCAAGAAGTTCGTTCAGTAATTCGTCACTGATGTCTCTATTGCTGTATTTGCGTATTGTTCTTCTGTTTTTTAAAGTGTCTAACATAACTTGTTAATTAAGAATGATTGATACAAAAGTAATGATTATATGAACGAATTAAAAGAGAAAAGAAGAATATCAAATATTTTTTTTGTAAATCGCTTACGTCTGAAAATCATTCGTATAATAAATTATGTTGTTTGTATGGTTATTGAAAAAAATATTTTGGGAAACTTTTTTGATGTATATTTAATTTAATATACTGATAATCAGGATGTGGTTTGGCGTTTTTGGGAAACTTTCTTTTTTGATTAAAATAATGAATGATATATTTGTGTAAATAAAATGTTTTATATAAACTTGCATTGTAAATCTTATATCAAAAATCTATTCGGAATTTTCGTCTGTTTTGATGAGTATAGTACTTAAATTTTTTTAAAAGTGAAATCTACAGTTTACACTTACGATGAAGCATTGGCCGCTTCATTGGAGTATTTTAAGGGCGACGAGCTGGCTGCTCGTGTATGGGTAAATAAGTACGCTCTTAAAGATTCGTATGGAAATATCTACGAAAAAACACCCGATGACATGCATTGGCGTTTAGCCAGTGAAGTAGCTCGTATGGAGAGCAAATATCCGAATCCGTTATCGGCTCAGGAGTTGTTTGATCTTATGGCCCGGTTTAAATATATCGTGCCTCAGGGTAGTCCGATGAGCGGTATAGGTAATAATTATCAGGTAGGGTCCTTATCCAATTGTTTTGTAATAGGGTTGGACGGGGCTCCTGACTCGTACGGCGGGATTATTAAAATAGACGAAGAACAGGTACAACTGATGAAGCGTCGGGGAGGTGTAGGTCATGATCTTTCACATATTCGTCCTAAAGGCACTCCGGTGAAAAATTCTGCATTGACCTCTACCGGTTTGGTTCCTTTTATGGAGCGTTATTCCAATTCTACCCGTGAGGTGGCTCAGGATGGGCGCCGGGGGGCATTGATGCTTTCTGTATCTATAAAACACCCTGATTCGGAGGCTTTTATCGATGCTAAGATGACCGAGGGAAAAGTAACGGGTGCAAATGTTTCCGTAAAGATACATGATGATTTCATGAAAGCTGCGATAGCAGGAGAGCCTTATACACAACAATATCCTATAGATGCGAAAGAACCGGGAACGACGAAAACTGTAGATGCCCAGGCTATCTGGAAAAAGATAGTACATAATGCCTGGAAGTCTGCAGAACCGGGCGTACTTTTCTGGGATACGATAACCCGGGAATCTGTTCCCGACTGTTATGCCGATTTAGGATTCAAGACTGTTTCGACCAATCCCTGTGGAGAAATACCTTTGTGCCCTTATGACAGTTGCCGGTTACTGGCTGTGAACCTATATGCTTATGTAGTTAATCCGTTTACACCGGAAGCCTATTTCGATTTCGAGCTTTTCAAGAAACATATTGCTCTGGCTCAGCGTATCATGGACGATATTATCGATCTTGAAATGGAAAAGATAGATAAAATTATCGCCAAAATAGCATCGGATCCGGAGACTGCCGAAGTGAAAGAAACAGAACTTCACTTGTGGAATAAGATACGTACAAAGACGCTCAAAGGACGCAGGACCGGGGTAGGAACAACAGCCGAGGGAGATATGATAGCCGCATTGGGATTGCGGTATGGTACCGAAGAGGCAACCGATTTCTCGGAAAAGGTACATAAAATATTGGCATTGGCCGCCTACCGTTCTTCTGTAGATATGGCTCGTGAACGTGGCTCATTCGAAATATATGATGCAAAAAGGGAAGAAAATAATCCCTTTATATCCCGTTTACGCGAAGCCGATCCTGATTTATATGAGGATATGGTAAAATATGGACGCCGTAACATTGCTTGTCTGACAATTGCGCCAACGGGAACAACCAGCTTGATGACACAAACAACTTCCGGTATAGAGCCGGTATTTATGCCGGTATATCGCCGCCGCCGTAAAGTGAATCCGAATGATCCTCAGGTTCGCATCGATTTTGTGGACGAGTCGGGAGATGCCTATGAAGAATATGTGGTATATCACCATAAATTCGTTACCTGGATGGAAAATGCCGGAATAGAAGTACGTTCTGATTACAGCCAGGAAGAAATTGATAAACTGGTGGAGAAGTCTCCTTATTATAAAGCAACCTCCAATGATGTGGACTGGATGCAGAAAGTCCGTATGCAGGGACGGGTACAAAAATGGGTCGACCACTCTATTAGTGTAACGATTAACTTACCTGCCGATGTGACCGAAGAATTGGTCGGTAATCTTTATGTGGAAGCCTGGAAATCGGGATGTAAAGGATGTACGGTATACCGTGACGGTTCCCGTTCCGGTGTGCTTATTGCAGCAAAGAAAGAAGAAAAGAAACCGGTCGTTGCTCCCGAAGAGATCAAACGTCCTATTGAGCTGGAAGCAGATGTCGTACGTTTCCAGAATAATAAAGAAAAGTGGATCGCTTTCGTGGGGTTGAAAGATAACAAACCTTATGAAATATTTACCGGACTTGCCGATGACGAGGATGGTATATTTTGTCCTAAGAATGTGGTGAAGGGAAAGATCATCAAAGCTGTAGACGAGGATGGTACAAAACGTTATGACTTTCAGTTTATTAATAAGAGAGGATATAAAACAACGATTGAAGGGCTGTCCGATAAGTTCAATCCCGAGTACTGGAACTATGCCAAATTGATTTCTGGAGTGTTGAGATACGGTATGCCTATCGACCAGGTTCTCAAATTAATTTCCAGTCTGGAACTCGACAGCCAGTCTATTAATAGCTGGAAAAACGGTGTAGAGCGTGCCTTGAAAAAATATTTGCCGAACGGGACTAAGGCGAACGGTCAGACATGTCCTCATTGCGGACAGGAAACACTCGTTTATCAGGAAGGTTGTCTTATATGCACTTCATGCGGGACTTCCAAATGCGGATAATAAATATACCCGGATATTGAGTAACAAGAGCGGAACCTTATGGTACCCGCTCTTGTTATTTTATTGTATTTTCTCCGGTCGTATGAATTATAATGTTTTTTAAGTTGTGTTTTATGCCCGGATGTTGTATTTTTATATGCACATGAGTGCCTTGTCAATATAGTAAAAAACGAATAGTATATGAGAATAATTTTCAATATCGAATACAGGACTGTATGGGGAGAAACGCTTTGCATTTCGGGGGATATACCCGGGTTGGGAAGCAGCTCTGCCGAGAGTGCCGTCGAGATGACCTGTGAAGGAGAAGGACATTGGTCGTATATTCTGGATATTCCGGATAACCAGGGATCGTTTCGTTATCGTTATCTGGTAAAACATAACGGATATGTAAGTCAGACAGAGTGGGGGTCTTCCCGCACTTATATGCCCGAACCGGGCGTGGAGGTCAGTCATGTTTATGATTCGTGGTCGTCCATGCCATATAATAAGTCTTTTTATTCATCCGCATTTACCGATGGTATCTTTTTGAGAGAGTTTGCCGATAAAAAGGCGGTTAAATCCTGTCGTGGGACAATTACCCTTCGTGTAGCAGCTCCTATGATTCAGGCCGATGAAGTCCTGGCGATTACCGGAAACCTGAAAACTTTGGGAAACTGGAATATTTCTGATGCGTTATTGTTGAATGATAAGGATTTTCCTGAATGGAGTATTGTTTTAGACGCGTCGAATCTTTCCTATCCTTTCGAATATAAGTTCGTTATCCTGAAAAAAAGTTCGCGGGATATGGTTGCCTGGGAAGCCGGAGATAACCGTTATTTCAATTTGTTGCCTCCGGGAGAAAAGGAGAACCTTATACTTTCGGGATTGCGCTTTGTCAATCCTTCCAGGCCTTGGAAAGGAGCTGGTGTGGCAATTCCGGTCTTTTCTTTACGTTCTGACGATAGTTTCGGAGTAGGAGAGTTCAGAGATCTGATGAAATTGGTAGACTGGGCCGTGGAGACCGGACAGAAGTTCGTCCAGATACTTCCTATAAACGATACAACCATGGCAGGGACATGGCAGGATTCCTACCCTTATAATGCCAACTCTACTTTTGCTTTACACCCGCAATATATACATTTGCAAGCTGTCGGATTGCTTTCCGATAAAGCGAAAATGATCCGTTACGAGAAACTCGGCAAAGAGCTGAATTCCTTAGAAGAAATAGACTACGAACGGGTAAATCGTGCCAAGTCGGAATATTTAAAGGATATATTCGTCGAGATAGGAGAATATACTTTGGCTCAGCCGTCTTTCCGGGATTTTTTTAAACGAAACCGTTCCTGGCTGGTTCCTTATGCGGCGTTCTGTAGTTTACGGGACAGATTCGGTACCAGTGATTTCAGTTGCTGGGGCGAATATGCTGTTTATGAAGAAAGTAAAATTATATCGTACACAGCATCCAATAGTCCGTATTATAAAGAAGTATCTTTAGTATATTTTATTCAATACCATTTACACTTACAAATGTCCGAAGTACGGAATTATGCCCGTCAGGAAGGAGTGGTGCTGAAAGGGGATATACCTATCGGCATTAGCCGCACGAGTGTGGACGCCTGGGTGAACCCCCGCTTGTTTCATTTGGATTCACAGGCCGGTGCGCCTCCGGATGATTTTTCGGTATCAGGCCAGAACTGGGGATTTCCAACCTATAATTGGGAGGAGATGGCACGGGACGGATATGAATGGTGGAAAGCAAGATTCCGAAAAATGGCGGAATATTTCGATGCATACCGTATCGACCATATTTTGGGATTCTTCAGGATATGGGAAATACCTTGCGATGCGGTACAAGGTTTGTTGGGGCATTTTAACCCCGCGTTGCCTTTTACCCCCTCCGACCTGCAGAATTATGGATTTGAATTCCATAAGGAGCGCCATGCTACGCCTTATATCTATGATTATTTTTTGGGGGATTTTTTCGGAGAATATACCGGTGAAGTGATTTCTTCTTATCTGGAGGACAAAGGATACGGCCGTAAGGTCTTTAGAAATGAAGTAGATACACAGCGAAAGGTGGTGGAATTATTTTCCGGTAAAGAAGATGAAAAGAGCTTGAGGATAAAGAACGGTTTGTTAGGATTACTGGACGAGGTGTTATTCGTTGAAGATCCCGTAAAGCAGGGGTATTACCATCCTCGTATATCGGCACAATACACCTATAGCTATCGTGCTTTGTCCGATGGTGAGCGTTGGGCTTATGACAAAATGTATAATGATTTTTTCTATCATCGTCACAATGAGTTCTGGAAACAGGAAGCTATGAGAAAATTACCTCCTCTTATTTCGTCGACCCGTATGCTGGTTTGCGGAGAAGATTTGGGAATGATACCTCATTGTGTTCCGGAAGTCATGAAAACATTACAGATATTATCCCTTGAAATACAGCGTATGCCTAAATACCCTGAATATGAGTTCGGCGATATCTGGCATTATCCTTATTTGTCGGTATGTACGACATCTACTCATGATATGTCTCCTATTAGGGCCTGGTGGGAAGAAGATAGAAGTAAGACGCAGCGTTTTTATAATCAGGTGCTGCATGAAGGCGGTCAGGCTCCGTTCTATTGTGAACCCTGGGTTTGTGAAAAAATAATTTATATGCATCTTAATTCGCCTTCTATGCTGGCCATATTACCTTTACAGGACTGGTTGTCCATGGATGGTAAACTGAGGCGTGAAAATCCTCAGGAAGAGCGTATAAACGTACCTGCGAATTCTCGTCATTACTGGCGGTACCGTATGCATTTAACCTTGGAGGAGTTGCTTGAACAAGAAGATTTTAACCGTCGGATTCGCCGTATGATAGGTGAGAGCGGACGTTAATCCGGCAGATTATTACTAAAAAGAGGGTGTGTTTTTAAATATACCCTTTTTTTGGGTGAACAGCTCAGATTCTTTTCAAGCCTTTGATATACTCCTAAGTTATGGTAACTTCAGGAATAGGTTAAAAACTAAATCAAAGTTACAATTCCCAACAGGTGCAGCTTCTTGACAGGAACGATCAGGTAAGCTTTGATGTGGAATAAGATAGAATACAATGCCAACGAATATATTTAAAGGCGGTGTTGAGAATGCCTGGGGAGTAATGGATTAGAGTGGAATATTATATTGGAGTGCAGCAGCTTTTTTACGCAGCCAGAAAAGTACGGATCGCAGCGGGAAATAATCTCTTTATGGATTTCAAGTATTTTGATTTTATTATTTAACAAAATGACGGCATTATTTATCGATGCCTTATAAGCAACGCATTCAACTGTTAGTATACTGGCAGCCTTTTTAACAGTATAGATTATATAGAAGTTAAAAATTCCGAAGGTGTTGATACAGTTTTCTTTACCACTGATTTATCTTTTCTTTTTATCGTTGTAATGACAGGAATTTTGGTTTTATAACCTCTTCTCGGGTTTCTTTTATTCTTCTTATTACCATGTTTATTTTCGTCTGTACCATTGCATTAGTATTTGTTTTTTGCACATTTGTATACTGATCATAAGGGATCATTACATTAACATTGTCCCCGGTATAAGTTTTCTCCCGATGATCAATGTAAGTTTATAATATGTTATATTTTCTTGCCAAACCGGATAATAGATTAAATCATAATATCTATATGCATTATAGTTAGTTATGTAGTATAAAAATACGAGCAATATTTATGTATATGTATAAATTAACGTTGTTTAATTGTAGTAAACGAAAAATCCGGCCTAAAATTTTAAAATAATACATACATTTGTCCAATTATTAGTAACCTTTTTTAACTTACTTGTTTGAAAATTGGAGAGTAACAACCAACAGTATTCAATATGACTATTATAAAGAAAATAAAATATAAGTATATTTGGAAACGCATATTTGTAGAACGTTTTACCGAGCCGCTACATTTAAATTTGATCTCTTTTTTTGTTTGGTTATTTGGGAGTTATCGTTCCAAAATAGACTTCGATTTAATTATCAGACAACAACATGCTTATGGATTATTACAGGCAGCTGACAGGGCTTTAAAATTAGGATTTCGTTCCGTAACTGTGATTGAATTTGGTGTTGCATCAGGTGCTGGGATTATGAATATTCAACGGATAGCCTCTAATATTCAAAAAATGACAGGTGTGAAATTTGATATCTATGGATTTGATAATATAACGGGAATGCCGCCTCATAAAGATTACAGAGACCATCCCGATTTATATAAGGAAGGTGATTATAAAATGAATTACGACGTGTTGAAGAAACATTTGAACAGTAATGTCACTATAATACAAGGAAATATTAAAAGCAATATCAAACAATTTCTTGAAAATCTTCCGCCTCAATCTCCTATCGGTTTTGTAAGTATTGATGTGGATTATTACTCATCGACTGTTGATGCACTGACAGTTTTTGATGGCGAGGCTTCCAAGTATTTAGATATTGTATACCTATATGTTGACGATATTCATAAGGAAGAACATAATAGCTTATGTGGTGAACTTTTAGCTATAAATGAATTTAACAAAAATCATAGTAAAATGATTATTGAAAAATATGCTTTTCTTGAAAGTCAGCGGATATTTAAACATGCAAAATGGATTAAACACATGTATTCTCTGCATGTATTGGAGCATGAACATAGAAATCAGATTCATTTCAAGGAAATTCAGGAATTAGAAAATCCATATTTGTGATAGAATTATAATTCATTTTCTGACATTTATTTTTTTATTGGGTTTCTTAATGGCTGCCATTAAGAAAAGAATGAAACTTTAATCTTACTAATCTCTTTATTTTTAGTTAAATAATCTTCTTTCTGATTCTTTGACTATGGGATCGGTTCATTGGAACTGATCAATCGCCGTGATTTTTCGATCGGAGTTATATCTGTTATATTTTTTCATTTGAAAAGGATGTAAAATCCACCTGACCTTCAATAACTGATATATTATTTTGATTTCCCAATCTGTTTTATTATCTGTCGAAGCAATAGAACTACTTCCGATTGTATGACTTTCTTTTACTTAAACTCCATTGCCCATTGAATTATTCTTTCCCGGAGAAGATAAGTTACCTGTGACAAATCCGGAATTACCTGTAATGGTTTCCTTTGTTGCTATTCCATAAATGTATACTTTCATCATATTACATATTTGTAAAAGATAAAATTGAATGATAAAGGAAAAAAGTGTTGTTAACGGGACAATCACGATAGGCTTATGAATGATGAGAAACACTCCATTTTTGTATATAGTATTAATTGATTATAAACGGAAAGTTATTACAAGCAAATATTTATCCGTTAATGAAATATCTTTAATCCTACGATACCTATAAGTATGAGTGTTGCGAATGATAATCTGAGAATACTGGCAGAATCGTGAAAGAATAATATGCCGATGATAAATGTACCTAAAGATCCTATACCTGTCCACACGATATATGCGGTACTGATAGGAATACTTTTTTGGGCCAGATATAATCCGAACCCGCTTAATGCCATTGAAATGACAGAAAGTGTAATATACAGGTAAAAATGTTTAGGATAGGTGCTCGCAAGTTTGAAGCCTAACGGCCATCCCAGTTCAAATATTCCTGCCAGAATCAACAGTAACCATGCCATAAATTATGAATAAATAATTTTGCTGTAAAGTTATACATTTCTATCTATAAAAGCAGGTTTCTTGTCCTATAATAAGGATAACATCAGGCAACACAGAAACCGTTTTATTTTTCCATTATTTCTTTTACTATTTCTTCAAAGTCTTTTAAGAATAAACAGATATCTTTTTCTGTCGTATCGAAAGAGGTTACGAACCGGGCTTCGTTGTTCTGTTCGTTCCAAATATAAAAAAAGTATTTTTGTTGTAGCTTATCTATAATCTGGCGGGGCATTGAAACGAGGATAATATTGGCATCGGTCGGTTGTGTAAATTTTACTATTCCCGTATTTTTGAGTCCTTCTCTGAGCAATTGTGCCATTCGGTTGGCATGGATTGCATTTTCTTTCCAAAGTCCGGTTTCCAGGTATGGGATATATTGGCAGGACAAATATCTCATTTTGGAACAAAGTTGTGCCGACTGTTTCCGGTAATATTGCAGATTATGAGATAGTTCTGGGCAAAAACTGATAACGGCTTCACCTGTCATCATCCCGTTTTTTGTTCCGCCGAAACTAAGTATATCGACTCCGCAGTCAATCGTTAATTCTTTCATGGAAGTATTTAAAGATGCACAGGCATTCGCTAATCTGGCACCGTCCATATGCAAATACATATCGTATTTATGTAATAATTGTGATAAGGCTTTTACTTCATCGGGGGTATATACGGTTCCCAATTCACTGCATTGTGAAATATAAACGACCTTTGGCTGGGAGTGGTGTACTTCCCCGAAATTAGTTAATTTAGGGATGATTAGCTGTGGCGTGAGTTTGCCGTCACCTGTAGGAATAGTAGCAATTTGGCAACCTGTTTGAAATACCGGAGCGCCACATTCATCTACAACGATATGGGCCGATTCGGCTGCAATGATCGAATTAAAGCTATGAGTGCAGGCGCGTAAAGCTACCGTATTGGCTCCTGTCCCGTTAAAAACAAAATAAGGATCGGCTTTTTCTCCGAATGTTTCTTTAATTAGGCTTATAGCTTTTTCTGTCCAGGGGTCATCTCCGTAGGCTATGGCATGGCCGGTATTGGCATCTTTTATTGCTTTTATGACTGAAGGATGAATTCCGGAATTATTATCGCTGGCGAAACTTCTCATGAGTATATTTTTTGAATGCAAAGATAGAATATACGTGTGAATATATTTCTGAAAATAATAAAAAGAGATTGACTCCATTGTCAATCTCTTTTTACACCGAAGATAAAGGAGTATAATCTTTTTCATGTAAGATAGAATATTCACTTTTTATGATTTCTATCTCGGAGATTGTTCAGCGTATGTTTCTTTTATTAAACCGACGCAGGCTGCTGCGATGAGCAAAAATATTCCTGCCAGTAGCAGCATGGTTATTTGATGTCCTCCCGCCAAATTCCGTAATAAAATGCCTCCTATGGCAGCAGCTACGATTTGGGGAACACAAATCGTTCCGTTGAATAAACCCAGATATGCTCCCATATTTTTCCCTGAGATAGAATTGGTTATTATTGTAAAAGGCATAGCCAGGATGGCAGCCCATGCAAAACCTATCAGGATAAAAGATATAAATAAGGTGTAAGGATTATGCATGAACAAAGTTGATATGAATCCTATGCCCCCCAATAACAGACTTAACGAATAGGCTGTTTTTATAGAACGGAAAAGTGGCAGAACGGCCGACCAGCAGATAGAACCGATTGCCTGTACGGCAAACAGGACTCCCACCCAGTTACCGGCAGCCTGATATCCTTCCGATGATGTATCGGTCGTATTCCATACTGTATCGGCAATGGCGCCGTTTGTATAAGTCCACATATACATGAATGCGGCCCAGCTGAAGAATTGTACGAGCCCGACGGTCCAGAATACTTTAGGTGCGTGTTTCAGCAAAGAGATAAAGTCGCTTTTTTCTTTTTTCTCGGCAGCCGTTATACCATGAAACTCATCATATTCTTTCGGGGGCATTTCTTTTACCTTTAAACTGGTAAATAATACGCAAAGCATGAGGATGGCGGCTCCGGCATAAAACGAATAAATTACCGAGTCGGGAATAATACCCGTCGGTGCGGTATTACTGACGTGGAAGAATGTGAGTATGAACGGAAATAAATATCCTATAAGGCTTCCTGCATTACTTAAGAAACTTTGAATGGAATAGGCGAGTCCTTTCTGTTTCTCGTTTACCAGATCACCTACCAGCATTTTAAAAGGTTGCATGGCCATATTGATAGAGGTATCGAGGAACATCAGAGCTATGAGCCCGAATAGCATGGCATTGATAATGTGGGCAAAACTTCCTGCATTCGGTAAAAGGCACATAACTAATACGGCGGCCAGAGAACCGATGAACAAATAAGGGATACGCCGTCCGAAACGAGTCCAGGTACGGTCGCTTGCGTAACCTACGATTGGCTGGATGATAATTCCGGCCAGAGGAGGCAATATCCAGAAATAACTTAGGTTATGAGGGTCTGCTCCCAGTGTGGCGAATATACGGCTGATATTTGCGCTTTGAAGAGCATAAGCTATCTGTACACCAAAAAAACCGAAACTAATATTCCATAATTTCCAGAAACTTAAATCAGGTTTTATTTTCATATATAAGATGTTTATACAAAACTTTTCAGCCAGGAAATTTCCTGTTCCCATATACTTTCATCGGGAGTTTCCAGTATAAGCGGTATGCCATCGAAACGTCCGTCTTTTATAATGCGTTCGAAAACTAAAGCTCCTATGGTTCCTTTTCCCAGACTTTCGTGGCGGTCTACACGGGAGTTCACTTCCTTTTTGGCATCGTTCAGGTGCATTCCTTTAAGAAACCGGAATCCTATAGTTTTTTCGAACTGTTTCCATACGTTATCGAAGTTATTTACCAGGTCATATCCGCCGGCAAAGGCATGGCATGTATCTATGCAAACTCCTACCCGGTCTTTGTCCTTTACCCGTGAAATAATATAGGCCAGATGTTCAAATTCGAAACCTACATTACTTCCTTGCCCCGCCGTATTTTCAATTACAGCGGTTACTCCATTAGTCTGTTCCAGGGCCATATTAATCGATTCGGCCACATTATTTAGGCACTCTTCGACACCGATAGCTTTCAGGTGACTGCCGGGATGGAAATTGAGGAGTGTAAGTCCTAATTGTTCACATCGCTGCATTTCGTCCAGAAAAGCTTCCCGGGATTTATTCAAAGCTTCGGGCTCGGGATGTCCGAGATTGATAAGATAACTATCATGAGGCAATATTTGTTCGGGAGAATAACCGTATTTTATACAGGCTTCTTTAAAAGCGTTGATACTTTTTCCGGACAGCGGGGAAGATTTCCATTGACGCTGGTTCTTTGTGAACAGGGCAAATGCCGTAGCCCCGATGGTATGTGCGTTTAACGGGGCGTTTTCCACACCGCCCGATGCACTTACATGCGCTCCTATATACTTCATAGTCTATTGTTTTTATTTGCAAAACTAAAGAAAAAAAATTCTTTGTGGTATTTTGATATGATTTATTAAACTAAGAAGTAAAAAATGATGTATCTTTGTTTACCAGATATATAGAATGAAAATATGCTGACAAAAAATACGATAAGATTCATCCAGTCGCTGGAACAGAAAAAGTGCCGCAATACTTCGGGATGCTTTTTGGCCGAAGGCAATAAGCTGATAGAAGATACTATCGGATATTTTTCTTGTTGTTTATTAATCGCTACGAAAGAATGGCTTTCTTCTCATGAGGTTCCCGGTATTTCCGGAGAGGTTATTGAAGTTTCATCGGAGGAGATGGGCCGGGCCTCTTTATTGAAATCTCCCCAGGATGTTCTGGCTGTATATCGTATTCCTCAATATAAGCTTGATTGTGACAAGTTGAAAAAACAACTTGTTCTCGCTTTGGATACTGTCCAGGATCCGGGTAATCTGGGGACAATTGTCCGGATGGCAGATTGGTATGGTATCGGCGATATTATTTGTTCTCCCGGATGTGCCGATGTATATAATCCGAAAACCGTACAAGCTACTATGGGAGCTATTACCCGGGTAAGGGTACATTATACCGATCTAAAAGATTTTTTTGATTCCATGAAAGGCGTTCATATATATGGTACGTTTTTGGATGGGGAAAATATATATGAAAAACAACTTACAGATACAGGTATAATCATTATGGGCAATGAAGGTAACGGAATTTCTCCTTACTTGGAACCGTATATCGGAGACCGCTTGTACTTACCTTGTTTTCCTCCCGGAGGAAAAACTTCCGAATCTCTTAATGTGGCGGTGGCTACAGCTATTACATGTGCCGAATTTCGCAGAAGGCAAACAGGAGGAAAATAAGTTTCGGGGTTAATTAGAACCCCATACTATCTGTTTTAAAAAGATATGCTATATTTGTATCAATAAGTTCTGGATATAATTATGGCAAAAACAAAATCCGTCTATTTCTGCAATAATTGTGGAGCCGAATCTCCCAAATGGATAGGAAAGTGTCCCGTTTGTGGCGAATGGAACAGCTATGTGGAAGAAGTCGTCAGTACAAAACCAACCGGTACGGTCAAAACTGCTTATCATTCCGAGGGCGGTACTCAGGCGAGACCTTTGCATATCAATGAAATAAAAACGTCCGAAGAACCCCGTATGGATCTGGGGGATCAGGAATTAAATAGAGTGCTGGGTGGAGGATTGGTTCCCGGATCGCTCGTGTTGATAGGAGGAGAGCCGGGGATCGGAAAATCGACTTTGGTATTGCAGACGGTACTTTCTATAAAAGGACGTAGAACCCTGTACGTATCTGGAGAGGAAAGTGCCCGCCAGCTTAAACTCAGGGCTGAACGTATAAAACACGATTCTCCCGATTGTTATATCGTTTGTGAAACATCCCTTGAAGATATATTCGTACATGTAAAAAATACTAAGCCGGATATTCTTATTATAGATTCTATCCAGACTATTTCCACCGGTATACTGGAATCTTCGCCGGGAAGTGTGTCACAGGTCAGGGAATGTTCTGCGGCCTTACTTAAATTTGCCAAAGAAACAGCCACTCCTGTTCTCATTATCGGCCACATCAATAAAGAAGGAAGTATTGCCGGACCTAAAGTATTGGAACATATTGTAGATACGGTTCTCCAGTTCGAAGGAGACCAGCATTATATGTACAGGATACTCCGTTCTATTAAGAATCGCTTTGGCAGTACGGCCGAATTGGGAATTTATGAAATGAGGCAGAACGGATTGAGAGAAGTCAGCAATCCTTCGGAATTGTTATTGACACAGAACCATGAGGGATTAAGCGGAGTAGCCATCGCTGCCGCTATAGAGGGTGTGAGACCTTTTCTTATAGAGACTCAGGCGCTTGTAAGTACGGCGGCTTATGGAACCCCGCAGAGATCGGCTACAGGGTTTGATTTGAGAAGGATGAATATGTTGCTGGCGGTTTTGGAAAAGCGAGTCGGTTTTAAATTAGCCCAGAAAGATGTGTTTCTCAATATAGCAGGGGGCATCAAAGTAAATGATCCGGCCATGGATTTGGGAGTTATAAGTGCTATTCTTTCTTCTAATATGGATATGGCTGTCGAATCCCGGATATGTATGACTGGTGAAGTGGGGCTGTCGGGAGAGATCCGTCCTGTGAACAGGATAGAGCAGCGTATTCTGGAAGCGGAAAAGCTGGGTTTCCGGCGAATTTTGTTGCCTCATAATAATTTGAAAGGTTTTGACTCGTCCAGGCTGAAAATAGAGATTATTCCGGTTCGTAAAGTAGAGGAAGCTTTCAGACAGCTTTTCGGATAATAAATCAGGATTGAATAAATGATAAAAGAAATACAACTTCGGTTATTGCCGAATCAGGCAGCTTCGGAACAGTCGATAAAACAATGTGTCGTGAGAGACTTTGCAATTGATGCCGGGGCAGTTAAAGCAGTACGGATATTAAAACGTTCTATCGACGCCCGTCAGCGGACAGTAATGGTGAATCTCACAGTCCGGGTTTATATAAATGAGTTACCGGCCGACGATGAATATGTCCGTATCCATTATGGAGATGTATCGGATAAGCCTTCGGTTCTTGTCGTAGGTGCTGGGCCCGCCGGACTTTTTGCCTCGTTGAGATTGATAGAATTAGGTTTCAGGCCGGTAATTATCGAGAGAGGTAAAAATGTAAGAGACCGCAGGAAAGATATAGCTTTGATATCCAGGGTGCATAAGGTCGATCCGGAATCCAATTATTGTTTTGGAGAAGGAGGGGCCGGAGCATATTCCGATGGTAAATTATATACCCGCAGCAAGAAAAGAGGGTCGGTGGACCGTATATTGAATATTTTTTGTCAGCATGGCGCTTCAACTTCTATTCTGGCAGATGCTCATCCGCATATAGGTACCGATAAGTTGCCCGGAGTTATTGAAAATATTCGTAAACAGATACTGGCTTCCGGTGGAGAGGTGCATTTTGAGACCTGTATGGACAAGCTGATACTGGAGAATGGGAAGGTAAAGGGAATTATTACCACAAACGGCCGCGTTTTTACGGGAAAAGTTATTTTGGCTACAGGACATTCCGCCCGGGATGTTTATTATCATTTGCATGATGCAGGAATAGAGCTGGAAGCAAAAGGCATTGCAGTAGGAGTGAGACTGGAACATCCTCAGGAATTGATAGACCAGATACAGTATCATAATCCGGAAGGAAGAGGTGAGTATTTACCGGCGGCGGAATATAGTTTTGTAACTCAGGTGGCAGGACGGGGCGTATATTCTTTTTGTATGTGTCCCGGTGGCTTTGTCGTTCCTGCGGCAAGTGGTCCCGAACAGTTAGTCGTGAACGGAATGTCTCCTTCTACCCGTGGGTCTAAGTGGGCTAATTCGGGCATGGTGGTGGAGATGCGTCCCGAAGATTTTTCTTCATATAAAGAATATGGTGTATTGGCCGGAATGAAATTCCAAGAAGAACTGGAACGGCAAAGTTATCTCAACGGGAATTGCCGTCAAACAGCACCTGCTCAACGTATGGACGATTTTATCCGAAAAAAGAATTCATATGATCTTCCGGTATCTTCTTATACCCCGGGGTTGGTTGCTTCACCTTTGCATTTCTGGATGCCGGAATTCATTACCAGCCGCTTGCGCGAGGGTTTTAAATATTTCGGGAAAGTTTCCCGTGGATTTCTGACGAACGAAGCTCTTATGATAGGAGTGGAAACTCGTACGTCTTCTCCTGTGCGCATATTGCGCGATAAAGAAAAACTATCTCATATTTCCGTGGAGAATCTCTATCCGTGCGGTGAAGGAGCCGGTTATGCGGGAGGGATCGTATCGGCGGCCATTGATGGCGAAAGATGTGCCGAAGCGTTGGTGGCTCAATGGTGATATCTTACTTTTTTGCGGCAGAATTGTTATAACTCATATAATATAAAAAGGAGGAGAACATGAAAATAACATATCTGTATCACAGTGGTTTTGCCATAGAAGGAGAAACGTTTGTCTTGATTCTGGATTATTATACAGGAGCGGAAAATATAATAGCAGGTCTTTTAGCATCCCGGATACCGCTTTATGTTTTGGTGACGCATTCTCATGCCGATCATTTTAACCCTGATATATTGACATGGAAAGATAAACATCCCGATATTCACTATATATTTTCATCCGAACTGTATCGAAGAGTAGGAGATCTGCCGGACGTAACGTATTTAAAGACATTGGAAGATTATCATGATGACCGTTTAAATATAAGGGCGTTCGGTTCTACCGACACGGGCGGTTCTTTTCTCATCGAATCCGATGGTATAAAGGTTTTTCATGCGGGGGATTTGAACAACTGGCATTGGAAAGATGAATCCACGCCGCAGGAAGTTCGTCAGGCCGATTCCGATTATTTGCACGAACTGGGAGTGCTGGCTAAATATGCACCGTCTATTGATGTAGTGATGTTCCCGGTAGATGCCCGCATGGGTACAGATTATATGTTAGGGGCTGTCCAGTTTATAGAAGAGATACAGGTGAAAGTTTTTATACCTATGCATTTTACGGCGCATCCCGAGGCTGTAATGGAGTTTCGGGAAGAAGCAGCCAAAAGGAATGTGCAATTTGTACCCTTGATGGAAACTGGCGAAGGAATAGAATTTGTAGCAGAAAAATAAACAATATAATTCAGACAATGGAAATAAAAGGACGATTTGACCATTTTAATATCAATGTGACCGATCTGTCACGTAGTATTGATTTTTATAACAGGGCATTAGGACTTACGGAATTAAGAAGGAAAGAAGCATCCGACGGTTCATTTATCTTAGTTTACCTGACAGATAATACGACCGGCTTTTTGCTGGAACTTACCTGGTTGAGAGATCATACCGAAGCGTATGAACTGGGTGACAATGAAAGCCATTTATGCATCCGGATGGAAGGTGATTACAGTAAGATACGCGAGTATCATCGCCAGATGGGATGTATCTGTTATGAGAATACTGATATGGGGCTTTATTTTATCCATGACCCGGATGATTACTGGATAGAAATATTACCTGTAAAATAATGAAGGACGTAAAAGATTTCTGTTTTCTTGTAGGGAAAAACGGGAACCTTTTATAATCGTATGTGTAATAAATTATATATGAGAAGAAAAGACCAATAGGCAACGGATTGTGAACAATCAAAGACATTATTTTGTACTGCTATTGCTGAAATCTGGGGTACGGGGATGGCGAAAAGGTCTGTATAGCCCCGTTGAAATTTGGATATAAGGAGAGAGACGGGAAAAGAATATTCTGTTTTCATATTAAACTGGAAGCCTGAAAAGAACATTTATGATGTTTTATTTATGCTTTCAGTGCGTGGTGTCGTCGCATAAAGTTTGCTGCCGATATTCATTCGGCCGTTTTAAGCGGTATGAGTTTATTCATATCTTTTTAAAAGCCGTATTTTCATTTTTCGGGTAATAAAATTAGCCGGAAAATATTTCTGTTTTACTGGTAATCTCATACCTTTGCGAAATGAAAGGATAAAGTTACCATGATCACATTTTGTATAGCGTTATTAGTCCTTATAGGAGGATATTTTACTTATGGCGTATTCGTTGAAAAAATTTTCGGAGTAAATGAAAACAGGAAAACACCAGCTATGTCAAATCCTGACGGAATAGATTATATTCCGTTGCCTACCTGGAAAATATTTCTGATTCAATTTTTGAATATAGCCGGCTTAGGTCCTATTTTCGGGGCGATTATGGGTATAATGTTCGGTCCTGCGGCTTTTTTATGGATCGTCTTGGGTACCATATTTGCCGGGGCCGTGCATGATTATTTGTCAGGAATGTTGTCGGTGCGCCGTAATGGGGCGAGTTTGCCCGAATTGGTTGGTGAAGAACTTGGAAATAACCTGAAACAGGTTATGCGCGCTTTTTCACTGCTCCTCATGATTCTGGTCGGTGCCGTATTCGTTGTCAACCCGGCTGAATTATTGAACCAACTGACTGGTGATGCTACGACTCTTACCCTGTGGATTGCTGTTATATTCGCTTATTATATATTAGCCACCTTATTGCCTGTAGATAAATTGATCGGTCGTTTATATCCCGTATTTGGTTTTGCTTTACTATTTATGGCGGTAGGAATTCTGGTTTCTCTTTTTTTATATGATGTACATATTCCCGAAATAACCGATGGTCTGTATAACCGTCAGGCCAATCCCGATAAACTACCGATATTTCCTATGATGTTTATTTCGATAGCCTGTGGAGCTATATCCGGATTTCATGCTACCCAGTCGCCATTAATGGCTCGTTGTCTTAAAAATGAAAAGATGGGCCGAAGGGTATTTTACGGGGCTATGGTGACCGAAGGAATAGTCGCTCTTATCTGGGCGGCTGCGGCGATAGGCTTTTTCGGTTCTTTTGAGGGATTGGGTGAGTTCCTTAACGGAGGTAAACCTGCTGTACTCGTGAATAAAATATCGGTAGAATGGCTGGGTACATTCGGAGGATTGCTGGCTCTGCTGGGAGTTATTGCTGCTCCGATTACTTCAGGAGATACGGCTTTGCGTTCCGCTCGTCTTATAGCTGCGGACTTTCTTCATATAGACCAGAAGTCCATAAAAAAACGATTGATAATATCCGTTCCTATATTTATTCTTACGTGGATGATCATGCTGATGGATTTTAACGTCTTATGGCGCTATTTTGCTTGGTGCAACCAGACCTTGGCCGTATTTACTCTCTGGGCATTGACCGTTTATCTTGCTAAGGAGCGTAAATTATACTGGATAACTTTATTACCGGCTTTATTTATGACAATGGTGACCGTTTCATATATTTTATTCGCTCCTTCACCCGAAGGTTTCGGATTGGGATACGAAGTCTCTTTATTATTGGCAACCTGTGTTTCTCTGGTATTGGCGGGATTATTTTTCCGTTTCAATAACCGCTGCAGATTACTGGCCCGTATAGTTGTAGATAAATAAAATATGATAATAAATAATAAGACCAATTACCATACACATTGCGATTTCTGTGATGGAAAAGCTCCTATGGAGATGTTTGTACAAGAGGCGATAAAACAAGGAATGACGTCTTACGGGGTTTCTTCCCACGCACCGTTTCCTTTTCCCAATGAGTGGTGTCTTGCGCCGGAGAAAGTGGATGACTATATCGCTGAATTCCATCGGTTGAAAGAAAAATATGGCGAACGTATCGATCTATATCTCGGACTTGAAATAGATTATCTGAATGATGAATTGTCCCCGGCAGGGGAATATTATAAAAAACTTCCTTTGGATTACCGTATAGGGTCGGTTCATTTTGTGATAGCCGATGACGGTACTCCCGTCGATACCGATGGAAATCCCGAACGTTTTATTTCCTATGTAAATACATATTTTCAGGGAAATATAAAAGAGGTAGTTATCCGGTTTTTTGAACAGAATATGAAGATGATAGAACAGGGCGGATTTGATTTTATGGGACATCCCGATAAGATTTCTTTTAATGGTTCCCACTATGATGTCTCCTTGTTGGAACAAAAATGGTATGACGATATAGTTCAAGATTATTATCGTTATATCGCCAGCAAAAAAATATTGATAGAGGTGAATACCAAAGCCTGGGAACGAAACCGTTTTCTTTACCCTAATCTCCGTTATTTCAAACTCCTGAATTCTTTGCATATACCGGTAGTGGTGAACGCCGATACACATGTACCCGAAGCTGTGAATAGCGGGCGTGACGACGCATTAAAAGCTCTTTTGGAATCTGGTTATAATTCTGTATATCAGATTGTTGATGGAGACTGGAAATCGGTTCCTATAGTTCTTTAAAGATAAACACTTTGATTACCTGTTGAAAAAACGTTTAATCTTTTGACAGTTAACGCTATTTTTTCGTATCTTCGTGGCAATTTTTGAAAGCAGAAAAATCTAAAATATATGAGTAAGAAATTTGCCGAATATTCTCGTTTCGACCTTTCTGAAATAAATAAAGAGGTCTTGAAAGAATGGGACGACAACGACGTCTTTCACCAGAGTTTAACGACACGCGAAGGTCATCCCTCGTTCGTTTTTTACGAAGGACCGCCTTCTGCCAACGGTATGCCGGGGATTCATCATGTAATGGCCCGCTCTATTAAAGATATTTTCTGCCGTTATAAAACGATGAAAGGGTTCCATGTGAAGCGTAAGGCAGGCTGGGATACGCACGGATTGCCTGTGGAACTGGGAGTTGAAAAAGCTTTGGGTATCACGAAAGAAGATATAGGAAAATCTATTTCGGTTGCCGAATATAATGCAGCATGCCGTAAGGACGTGATGAAATATACCAAAGAGTGGGAAGACCTGACACACCGCATGGGATATTGGGTAGATACGGAGAATCCTTATATTACCTATGACAATCGTTATATTGAAACGTTGTGGTGGCTGTTGAAGCAGCTTTATAATAAAGGTTTTCTTTATAAAGGATATACGATCCAGCCTTATTCCCCTGCGGCCGGTACTGGTTTAAGCACGCATGAACTTAATCAGCCGGGATGTTACCGCGATGTAAAGGACACTACTTGTGTAGCGCAGTTTCGTATTAAAAGCCCGACAAAAGAAATGGCGGCTTTCGGTACTCCTTATTTCCTGGCGTGGACGACTACTCCGTGGACATTGCCTTCCAATACAGCGTTGTGTGTAGGGCCGAATATAGATTATAATCTGGTACAGAGCTATAATCCGTACACGGGTGAACCTATCAGCGTAATCGTAGCTAAAGCTTTGCTCAATACATTGTTCAATATAAAAGCAGCTGATATCGAGCTGGAAGAGTATAAGCCGGGAGATAAGCTCATCCCTTACCGGGTTATAGCCGAATATAAAGGTTCCGAATTGGCAGGAATGGAATATGAACAGTTGCTTCCCTGGGTAAATCCGGGAGAAGGAGCGTTCCGGGTAATTACCGGAGACTTTGTAACGACCGAGGATGGTACGGGTATCGTACATATAGCGCCTACTTTTGGTGCCGATGACGACCGCGTAGCTAAAGCGAACGGAGTTCCGCCCCTGATGATGACAGATAAGGACGGAAATAAACGCCCGATGGTCGATATGAACGGTAAATTTTATTTACTGGAAGATCTTGATCCCGGTTTTGTAAAAGATAGTGTAAATACGGAACTGTATAAGGAATATGCCGGACGGTACGTGAAAAATGCTTATGACAGCAGTTTAACGGCCGAAGATACTACTTTGGATATTGATATCAGTGTAATGCTGAAACAAAATAACAAAGTATTCAGGATAGAAAAACATGTGCACAATTATCCTCATTGCTGGCGTACCGATAAGCCTGTATTGTATTATCCTTTGGATAGCTGGTTCATACGTACTACGGCTTGCCGGGAACGTATGATGGAACTGAATAATACCATTAACTGGAAACCGCAGTCCACAGGAACAGGGCGCTTTGGAAAATGGCTGGAGAATCTCCAGGACTGGAATCTGTCGAGAAGTCGCTATTGGGGAACTCCGCTTCCTATATGGCGTACCGAGGACGGCAGTGAAGAATTATGCATCGGTTCCGTAGAAGAGCTTTACAATGAGATAGAAAAGTCGGTGGCAGCAGGTTGTATGTCTGAGAATCCGTATAAAATCCGGGGTTTCGTTCCCGGTGAATATTCGGCTGAAAACTATGATAAGATAGATCTTCACCGTCCGTATGTCGATGATATTACGCTGGTATCCGTTTCGGGAAAACCAATGAAGCGGGAGAGCGATTTGATAGATGTGTGGTTCGATTCGGGTGCAATGCCCTATGCACAGATACATTATCCTTTCGAAAACAAAGAATTGTTTGATAGAAGAGAAGTCTATCCTGCAGACTTTATTGCCGAAGGAGTGGACCAGACACGCGGATGGTTCTTTACTTTGCATGCCATCGCATCCATGGTGTTTGATAGCGTAGCTTATAAGGCTGTGGTATCTAACGGATTGGTGCTGGATAAGAACGGTAATAAAATGTCTAAACGTCTCGGCAATGCCGTAGATCCGTTCGGGGCCATAGAAAAATACGGTTCCGATCCGTTGCGCTGGTATATGATAACTAATTCTTCTCCCTGGGATAACCTAAAATTTGATCTGGAAGGGGTGGAAGAAGTCCGCCGTAAATTTTTCGGAACACTATATAATACTTATTCATTCTTTGCATTATATGCCAATGTAGACGGATTTTCTTATAAAGAACCCGAGATACCGGAAGAAAACCGTCCCGAAATAGACCGTTGGATCATTTCCCTTCTGAATACACTGGTGAAGGAAGTGGATGAACATTATTCCGCTTATGAACCGACACGTGCCGGACGGGCAATTTCCGATTTTGTGAATGATAACCTGAGTAACTGGTATGTACGTTTAAACCGCAAACGTTTCTGGGGAGGAAGTATGGATGTTGATAAGCTTTCTGCCTATCAAACTTTATACACTTGTTTGGAAACTGTGTCAAAACTGATGGCTCCTATAGCTCCGTTCTTTGCAGACCGTTTGTATAGAGACCTTACAGCCGTTACCGGACGCGATACGGGATCGGTGCATTTGAGTAATTATCCTGTTCCGGAGTATGGCTATATAGACAAAGGCCTTGAAGAGCGTATGAAAATCGCTCAGGATATTACTTCCATGGTACTGGCTTTGCGGCGTAAGGTTAATATAAAGGTTCGGCAACCGCTTACCACTTTAATGATACCCGTACTGGATGCGGAACAGAAAGAAAGCATCGAGGCCGTGCAATCATTGATATTAAGTGAGGTGAATGTGAAAGAACTTAAATTCGTAGATAATACCGCAGGAATATTGGTGAAACGTGTAAAACCCGACTTCAAGAAACTGGGACCGCGTTACGGTAAAATCATGAAACAGTTGGCTGCTGCTATTTCGAACATGACGCAGGAGGAAATTCTGACTTTTGAACAGAACGGGAAATTTATTTTTGTCATAGAGGGGCAAGAAGCTGTTATCGAGGCAGGAGACGTAGAAGTAATATCCGAAGATATTCCCGGATGGCTGGTGGCTAATGAAGGCCGCTTGACTGTAGCACTGGATATAACTGTGACCGACGAACTTAAAAGAGAAGGAATAGCTCGTGAACTGGTGAACCGGATTCAAAACATACGTAAAACCAACGGTTTCGATATTACCGATAAAATAGAAGTTTCTTTGGAATCTAATGCCGAGACGGATGTGGCGGTGGAAGAATATAAAGATTACATTGCCCGTCAGGTATTAGCCGACAAGGTGACGGTGGCATCCGGTGTACTGGAAGGAGAAGGGACTACCGAACTGGATTTCGATACGTTCAAATTGAACGTGAAGATTATTAAATCGGGACGATAAAGGGGGATTAAACAGATTTTTCGTATATTTGGCCGGAAGAATTTCCACACGAGTAAACAAACGGGAATAATATACGTTTAATGTGGATTGAGATAATTTAATTGATGGTTGAACTAAATCGTATGAACTATGAGCGAGAAAACACGATATTCAGATGCCGAGTTAGAAGAATTCCGTACAATAATTATGGAAAAGCTGGAAAAAGCATATAAAGATTATGAATTGTTGAAGGCCTCTATAATGAATACCGACGGGAACGATATAACCGATACGGCGCCTACTTTTAAAGTTTTGGAAGAAGGTGCGAGCACACTCTCCAAGGAAGAAGCCGGACAACTGGCCCAAAGACAGATGAAATTTATTCAACATCTCCAGGCGGCTTTGGTGCGCATAGAAAATAAAACGTACGGGATATGCAGGGAGACCGGCAAACTTATTCCGAAAGAACGTCTGCGTGCCGTACCTCATGCCACATTGAGTATTGATGTGAAAAAAGAGGGAAAACATTGAAAGTTCGATTTTGAATTTGAGACTAAAGACAATTCGCCTCTTGCAGAGAACAAGAAATGCTCGGGGACGAATTGTTTTTTATGTTGCGATACCCCAAAGTGCCGGATTTATTAAATAATAGAGGAAGAATATGAAATTATCGAAAGGAAAAATAGCCGTTATCGTCGTTTTGCTGGTGTTGATCATTGATCAGGTAACGAAGATTTGGATAAAAACACATATGTATCTGGGTGAATGTATTCCCGTGACATCTTGGTTCGAAATTCTATTTGTAGAGAATAACGGTATGGCTTTCGGACTGGAAATTATCAGTAAGCTTTTCCTTTCCGTTTTTCGTATTGTGGCAGTCATAGTAGTAGGTTATTATCTGTTTAAGATTGTCAGGAGCAGGAATATAAGTACGGGGTATGTAGTATGTGTATCTCTTATACTGGCCGGTGCAGCCGGGAATATAATCGACTGTCTTTTTTACGGACTTATATTCAATGCCCCTATGCCTCCCGAGGTAGCTGTACTCTTTCCCGAAGGCGGAGGGTACCAGTCTCTTTTTCACGGACGCGTAGTGGATATGCTGCATTTTCCACTGTTCAGTTTTTATTGGCCCGACTGGATACCCTGGATAGGAGGGAACCGTTTCGAATTTTTCCGCCCTATTTTTAATATAGCCGATTCCGCTATTTCGGTAGGAGTGGTCGTTGTGTTGTTGTTTTACAGGAAATATCTTTCGGTACCGGAGAAAGAAAAAGTGGAAAATATCTGATATATTATAGGCTTTAAAAGCCGGTTTTATGTTCCGGGTTTCCGGATAAAAAATATCTGAATGAAAATATTCTTCTATATAATAGTTAGTTCGTTATCGGTCGCTTTTATTTCCTGTGACCGGACTCCCGACCATGTAATAGCCGGGCCGAAAATGGAAGATTTGCTTGTCGATATTCATAAAGCTGAAGCCGTAATGGATGTGAACTACGATGATTATCGCGATTCTGAACAGAAAAAGGCATTGCGTGAAGCTGTTTTTCTCCGTCATGGCGTTACAGAAGAACAGTTTGATACGTCTCTTGTCTGGTATGGACACCATATTGACAAATATGTGGAAATGTACGACAAGGTTATTGAGCGGCTAAAGAAAGAAAATGAAGACGTGAAACTGCTGATAGCCCGTGAGAACGAGCAGACGATTACACGTCCGGGGGATTCGGTCGATGTCTGGAAGAAAAAGAATTGGTTCGAATTCAATCCCCGTACAATGGATAATATATTGGCGTTCGAGATTATTCCCGATGAAAATTTCATGATACATGATCGTTTTGTACTCCGGGCTAAATTCCTGATGATCCCTCGCTCTTCTGTTCATCCTGAGGTCTATCTGGCGGTAAGTCATGAAAATAAAGATGTGGCTTACGTAAAAGCTGGCGTAATGAAAAACGGATGGTTCGAATTGGCTGTACAGTCCGATTCGGCTCTCGCTGTAGAGAGAGTTTACGGATATGTCTCTTTCCCGCCTGAATGGGAGGATAGCCATATATATGCAGACAGTATATCCCTGATGCGTCTCCGTTATAAGGATGTTATGCCGGAATTGGACGCGATGAAATGGCAGAGAAACAAAAAGGATTGAAGGGAATTTTATTCTTTCCGAAAAAGTTTTAGATGTTGCTTTTCTACTGAAATCAGATAAATGCGGTTACCGTAGGAGATACTTTGAAATTGATAGGGAAGTTGTATCTATGAAAAAAGGTTTTTTATCACATCAGCTTTGTTGCGGTCGTACATTACATAGTAAATATGTGCTCTTTCTTACTTCCGATAACCGGTTCGATTCTGTCGTACCGTTTCAGCAGGAAGTTCCTATGACTGTTTTTTGCGAAGGATTATTGCTGGTGGTATCTCCGGCATTCGACAAGTTTTCTGTTTCTTTTACAGATACGTTGAGTAAGCAACTTGAAAACGATAAAGATTTAAGGGTAGGCGATGCTGTTATTTCCAATCCTGTTTATCTTTCCTGTATGGTTACAGAAGAAGAATATTGTTCTGTTTATTCGATAATGCCTGTCGATTGGTCTACCTGTCGTTTGTGTGATAACAAAATTATACTTGTTAAGATATTATGAATAAACGTAATATGGATGTTAAACAATTGATAATGAAATTTTAATAGTATCTGAACAGTTCTTTATTGATTATCTCAGTTCTTTTAATCTGTCCTTTAATATTTGACGCGCCTGGTGTATACGGCTCTTTACTGTTCCTAACGGAATTTTTAGTTTTTCCGCTATTTCATCGTAACTGTATCCGGTGATATACAGGAGAAAGGGGATACGTTTTTCTCTGTCCAATTGATAGATTATTTTAAGTATTTCGCCGCTGATTATCCGGCTCTCTAATTGATCATCTATGAAAGGTATTGATAATTCCTCCGCAGGAATATTATCTTTCAACTTTAATAATCGGGATTGGTCGTTGAGAAATGTGTTTCGCATAATGGTGAATAGCCAACTTTTTACAGTGCCGTATTCAATATAATCATTTTGTCCTTTTAAGGCTCTGTAAGAAGTTTCCTGTAACAAGTCTTTTGCATCGTTTTCATTACTGGTGAGACGAGATGCGAAACGATACAAGATATCTTGCATGGCTATTATTTCTGCGACGAGCTTATTTTGTTTCATATACAACCGTTTTGAGATAGGTCACACATTGTTGTTATTTTGGTGCTTTCCTGTACAAGTATATAGCTATGATAGTGTATATGACATTGGGAATCCACATAGCTACCAGGGGAGATGTGAGTCCCGATACTGCGAAAGTGGAAGTTACCGTAGAGAACAGTATGTATGAAAAGCTCAGTAGAAGTCCTATTCCTATATTCAATCCCATCCCGCCTTTTACTTTACGGGAAGATAGAGCCATACCTATAGTCGTGAGGATAAAGGCTGCCGCTGTCATGGCGTATCGCCGTTCGTATTCTATTTCAAAATCCTTGATATTAGCAACGCCTCTCTCTTTCTGCCTTTGTATGTATTTCTTTAATTGCGGGGTTGTCATCATTTCACTGTCATTTTTGGAGATGAGAAAATCGGACGGTTCTATCGTAAGAATCGTGTCCAGCGAAGTTCCCTGAGTCAGGGTTTCCCTCATGCCCTTGAATTCTCGTATCATGTAATCCTGTACTTTCCAGTGATATGCAGAGTCATATGTTATTTTCTGAGCCGTCATTCTGGATTTGAGGACTTTTCCTTCGAATTTGTCCAGGGAAAAGCGGTATCCGGTCTTATTGCTGTTGTCGAAACGGGACATGTAGGCTATTACTCCCGGTTCTACCTGCAATTGAATGTTACTGGCGTAATCCACCCGTTTATTTTTGACATATGTGTTCATATATTCGATGCGTGTCACGTTTGCCGGAGGTATGACGTAACAGCTCAAATAGAAATTCAGAGAAGCGATTATGGCCGCCGATATCATATAAGGGAGCATGAGTCGCTTAAAACTGATGCCGCTCGACAGCATAGCGATGATTTCAGAGTTATCCGCTAATTTCGATGTGAAGAAAATAACGGCAATAAAGATGAACAGGGGGCTGAATAGGTTGGCGAAATAGGGAAGGAAATTAAAAAAATAGTCAAATACGGTGGCTTTCAGCGGAGCTTTGAGAAACGAGTCCAGTTTTTCGTTGATATCGAACATGACCGTGATCAGCAATATCAAAGCAATGGCAAAAAAATATGTGCCTAAGAACTTCCGTATGATATAGAAATCTATTTTTTTAAGCATTTCATTGGTGTTTAGTTTACAAACGGGTGGTTACACGCTGTAACATTTCATCCTTCCAGGATTTGAATGTTCCGGTCAGGATATGCCGGCGTGCCTCCTGCGAGAGCCATACATAGAACGCCAGATTGTGTATCGATGCTATTTGCATGGCGAGTATTTCGTCGCTGATGAACAAGTGTCTCAAATATGCTTTGCTATAGACTTTGTCTACATAAGAAGTCCCGTTTTCATCGATAGGGGAAAAGTCGTCCGCCCATTTCTTATTGCGCATGTTCATGATGCCGTTGCTGGTAAACAGCATCCCGTTGCGCCCGTTCCGGGTAGGCATCACACAATCAAACATGTCCACTCCCCGTTCTATACCTTCCAGTATATTGGCAGGCGTTCCCACTCCCATAAGATAGCGGGGCTTATCCTTAGGTAATATATCATTTACGATCTCTATCATTTCGTACATCTTTTCGGTTGGCTCGCCTACGGCAAGACCGCCTATTGCGTTTCCGTCCGCTCCCAGAGCGGCTACATGCTTTGCGGCTTCGATACGGAGGTCAGGATAAACGCAGCCTTGTACGATAGGAAAGTAAGCCTGTTTATAACCGTATAATCCTTCGGTTTCAAGGTAATGTTTCCATCCTCTTTCCAACCATCTTTGCGTGAGGGCCAGTGATTTTTTTGCGTAAGAATAATCGGCATCTCCAGGGGTACATTCGTCTAAAGCCATCATGATGTCGGCTCCGATGATACGTTCTGTATCTACGACGTTTTCAGGAGTGAATAAATGTTTCGAACCGTCGATATGGGAACGGAAATGTACGCCTTCCTCTTTCAGTTTCCTGATACCGGAAAGTGAAAAAACCTGGAATCCTCCGCTGTCGGTAAGGATCGGACGGTCCCAGCCGTTGAATTTATGCAAGCCTCCGGCTTGTTTTAGTATTTCAAGACCGGGACGTAAATACAAATGATACGTGTTGCCGAGTATGATCTGTGCTTTTATATCCTCTTTCAGCTCATGTATATGTACGGCTTTTACGGAACCCAGGGTGCCTACCGGCATAAAGATAGGCGTATCTATTGTTCCGTGATCGGTCGTTATTTTTCCGGCACGCGCGCAACTGTTCGTGTCGGTATGTTGCAATTCAAAATCCATGCAGTGAATTAAAATTTGTGCAAATATAGCTCTTTTCTTATAGCGTCCCAAATGTTGTTTCGTATTATTGTTTCAGTAATACGGGAGCTTCTTCTTTTATTTAACACCTATTGTGTATAATGATCCGGTATATGTTTCGTACTGTATAATGAGGTTAATTAAGGTTCTATTTGCAGCATCTTTTTTAATAAGAAATATCTTTGTAACCAAGAAATAGTTAGTAGTATTGAATCGTTATAAAGTTCTATATACCATTTTATTCTGGTCGTATGTTATCGGTATGTATGCCCAGGAGATTCAGCAGGCCGATTCGGTGCGTAGGAACTGGTCCCGGCTAACAGATAATACACCGGCCGTTTTTTCTATAGATAAGATAAAGTTCGGTCCGGAGCCTGTTTTTGAGGAACCGCCTGTCCTTACTTTGAAAGAATATATAAAACCCGCAGTAACTACCAACATCTTGTTGCCTTCCATGTTCCCGGCTAATCCGTCTTTTTTGATGAGAAGAGTAATGATCCGTCATATGGCCAGTGATAGTGTGGCCGGTGCAAATGATAAGTATATAAAAATATATATGGAAAATTTTTATAAAAACTTATTAAAGGGAGGTTCATTGTCTTTTCAGTATGTACCCCCTGTGGAATATTCCTTATCACGATTCGGCGGACCGCTTTCCGTTGGTGCCGGATGTGCTTTTGTTGGCGTCATCGATCCGGTGGAAATGTATCGTATGTATAAGAAGCGACGGCGGGAAAAAAAAACACAGGAGGTACTTTTCCATTTGAAAGATGCCCGGGACTTTGCCGACGATCTGATAGCCTATAATGATTATTATAAAAGAAACCCCCGTGAATTGGGAACGAAAGATATTATCGGGGATTACGCAGTTATTCCTCGTGATAAGGTATCTTATACATCTTCCTTGAAACTGGAATATCAGGCTGACACGTCCATTGTAAAAAAAGATTCTTTATTAGTAACAGAGCGGGATACTCTTCGTGTTCCGGCCGATACGGTTATACCGCTTTTTTTGAAGACCGATACTGTCGGTCAATGAACAATAGTTTAAATTTCTTGTTTTTTCTATAGTCGTCCGTTAAGGACGATAGCGACAAAATGTCACTATGTAAAACTATTTATTTCTTAATTTATTATCGTTTTTTTATGTGTTATATAACCTATATTAGGTGAAAAAATGTCAGTATAACTTATTGAAATTTAGACTAATTGTCTTGTTTGTCGGACTGGCATCCGTTTTGATGGCCTGTAGTTACAGGCGTTAATTGAATAGCGCCGTGAGAAATAAATAACAATAAATGAAAGAAAGGAGAATTAATATATGAATTTCAACAATTTTACGATTAAATCGCAGGAAGCTGTACAAAAAGCCGTACAGATTACCCGTGATCACGGACAACAGTCTATAGAGCCTGTACATTTACTGAAAGGCGTTTTGGATGTAGGCGAGAGTCTTGTCAATTACGTTTTTCAGAAATTGGGAGTGAATGACAATATGCTGGTGACTCAGGTAGACCGCGAGATAGATTCATTGCCCAAAGTAAGCGGGGGGGAACCTTACCTGAGCCGTGAGGCGAATGAGGTATTACAAAAAGCTATTGATTATTCGACTAAGATGGGAGACCAGTTCGTTGCATTGGAATCCTTACTTATGGCTATATTCCTTGTTAAAAGTCCGGCTTCGTCTTTCTTGAAAGATGCAGGGGTGACGGAAAAAGAACTTGGCGCCGCCATTGACGAGTTAAGAAAAGGAAAAAAAGTGAATGATGCTTCGGCTGAAGATACTTATAATGCTTTAAACAAATATGCTATAAACCTGAACGAGAGGGCTCGTACCGGCAAATTAGATCCGGTGATAGGACGTGATGATGAAATTCGCAGGGTATTGCAAATATTGAGCCGTAGAACAAAGAATAATCCTATTCTGATAGGTGAACCGGGTACGGGGAAAACAGCTATAGCCGAAGGACTGGCACACCGTATCGTGAGAGGGGATGTTCCTGAAAACCTTAAGACGAAACAAATATATTCGTTGGATATGGGTGCATTGGTGGCCGGAGCCAAGTATAAAGGTGAATTTGAGGAAAGGTTGAAAGCTGTAGTAAATGAGGTAACACAGGCCGAAGGTGAGATCATATTATTTATTGATGAAATCCATACGCTGGTGGGAGCCGGAAAAGGTGAAGGAGCCATGGATGCCGCCAATATACTGAAACCGGCTTTGGCCCGCGGTGAACTGAGGTCTATAGGTGCCACGACCCTCGATGAATATCAAAAGTATTTCGAGAAAGATAAAGCACTCGAACGTAGATTTCAGATCGTTATGGTAGATGAACCGGACGAAATGAGTACCATATCCATTTTGCGTGGTTTGAAGGAACGCTATGAGAATCACCATAAAGTTCGTATCAAAGATGATGCCATTATAGCAGCCGTACAATTGTCCGAGCGTTATATAACCGATCGTTATCTTCCTGATAAAGCTATAGACCTTATGGATGAAGCCGCTGCTAAATTAAGGCTGGAAGTGGATTCCGTACCCGAAGCACTGGACGAAATTTCCCGTAAGTTGAAACAACTGGAAATAGAACGTGAAGCCATTAAACGTGAAGATGATAAAATAAAATTGAAACAACTGGAAGAGGAGATAGCCAATCTTAAGGAAGAAGAGACCAAATACAAGGCCAAATGGCAAAGTGAAAAAGAATTGGTAAACCGCATACAGCAAAATAAAATCGACATCGAAAACCTCAAATTCGAGGCTGACAAGGCCGAGCGTGAAGGAGATTACGGTAAGGTAGCCGAGATACGATATGCCAAAGTTAAACAAAAGGAAGACGAAATAAAGTCTATCCAGGAACAGTTGCATTTGCAACAGGGAGACAAGGCTATGATCAAGGAAGAAGTAGATGCCGAGGATATTGCTGATGTGGTATCCCGGTGGACCGGAATACCCGTCAACAAGATGATGCAAAGCGAAAAGGAAAAACTGCTGCATCTCGAAGAAGAATTGCACCGGAGAGTGGTAGGACAGGATGAGGCTATTGTTGCGATATCTGATGCTGTAAGACGAAGCCGTGCCGGACTGAACGATCCGAGGCGTCCTATCGGTTCATTTATTTTTTTGGGAACGACTGGTGTAGGTAAAACCGAATTGGCGAAAGCTTTGGCTGAATATCTGTTCGATGATGAGAATATGATGACACGTATCGATATGAGCGAATATCAGGAAAAGTTTAGTGCGACCCGTCTTATCGGTTCGCCTCCCGGATATGTCGGTTATGATGAAGGAGGCCAGCTGACCGAAGCTATTCGCCGGAAGCCTTATTCGGTAGTCTTGTTCGACGAGATAGAGAAAGCACATCCCGATATATTTAATATCTTGTTGCAGGTTCTGGATGATGGCCGGTTGACCGATAACAAGGGACGTCTGGTAAATTTTAAAAATACGATTATCATTATGACATCTAATATGGGATCGGCACTTATTCGAGAGAATTTTGAAAAGATAACGCCTGAGAACAAAGCGAAAATCGTAGAGGAGACGAAAGAACAAGTAATGGGATTGTTGAAACAAACCATTCGTCCCGAATTTTTGAATCGTATAGATGAAACGATTATGTTCACTCCGTTGAGCGAGAAGGAGATTGAAGAGATCGTAGCTATGCAGATAGACGGAGTGAAACATTTGCTCGAAAAGAACGGAGTGAGACTGGAAGTTACACCGGCAGCATTGAGCCGCATCGCTAAGGACGGATATGATCCCGAGTTTGGAGCCCGTCCTGTGAAAAGGGTTATACATCGTTTGGTACTGAATCAGTTATCTAAAGATTTACTGGCGCAGAAAGTAGACAGGGACAAACCTATCATTATAGATGCCGAAGGTGATAAACTGGTGTTTAAAAATTGAAAAAATAGCTGTTTAATAATATTATCCTCCTGCGGAATATAATTCCACAGGGGGATATGCAATTTAAATCTTATGGGACTTTATAGTTACAAACGGTTCGGGAATAAGTACATTGTAAGTGTACGGAACCGTATGGAAATAGTCGAAACATTATACACTTTTTGTAAAGAGAAAGAGATAAAAGCCGGTAAAATTTCGGGAATAGGGGCCGTAAGTGAAGCAACCCTTCGTTTTTTTAATCCGGAAACCAAAAAATATGAAGACCATACTTTCCGTGAACAGATGGAAATAGCCAGTGTGACAGGTAATATTTCTCAATTAGACGGGAGTATCTACGTTCATATTCATGTAACACTCGGTCGTTCCGACTTTACAGCATTGGCCGGACATCTTCATTCGGCACGTTTGAATGGAGCAGGAGAATTTGTTATAGAAAAATATGACGGAGTATTGGATCGTTATTATGATAATAATATCGGACTTAATATGTATGATCTATGATGAGTCGTATTATACGAGGTTAGATTGGCAGAAATAAAAAAAGTATCCATACTTGGATACTTTTTTTATTATAAGAGTAATGTCTGTTATTTGTTTACACGGAATTTATCTATCCCTTCCTTCAGGAATCCGACTGATTGTTTTGCAGCAGCTATACCGGCATTGATATTCGCTTCTGCTGTTTGAGCTCCCATTTTTTTAGGAGTGAAGAAATATCGTCCGGGGAATTTCTCTGCAAATTCAGCAGCGTTCGATGGAGCTATATCTGCGACGTATTTAAAGTCGGACCTGTCTTCCATGATCTTTACTAGCTCATCTTCGTCAATGACTTCTTTTCTAGCCGTATTGATAAGTACGGCTCCTTTCGGCATTTTCTTTAAAAGATCGTAGTTAATGGATTTTTTTGTTTCGCTGGTTGCCGGAATGTGCAGGGAAATATATTGACAGGAGGAGTATAGTTTATCCACATTTTCTGTAACAGGAATAACACCGGCTTCTTCCATTACCGATACAGGACAGTAAGGATCATAAGCATAAACATCCATACCGAACCCCTTGGCTATGCGGGCGACATTGCGTCCTACTTGTCCGAATGCATGAATACCCAGTTTTTTACCTTTAAGTTCCGTACCGGAGGTTCCATTATAAAGGTTCCGTGCCATCATCACGGCCATACCGAATACAAGTTCCGCTACGGCATTGGAATTTTGTCCCGGCGTATTCATAACACATACTCCTTTTGCAGTAGCAGCTTCCAGATCTACATTGTCATAACCGGCACCGGCACGCACGACAATTTTGAGATTTTTAGCTTCTTCCAGTATTTCTTTGTCTATAATATCGCTGCGGATAATGATACCTTCTACATCTTTTACTGCATCCAGCAATTGTTTTTTATCCGTGTATTTTTCGAGAAGTACCATTTCTATACCGGCATTGTCCAATTCTTTCTTTATACCTTCCACAGCAATGGCGGCAAAAGGTTTCTCGGTTGCTACTAATACTTTCATAATATTGTGTTTAGAGATTAGTGCTTTTTCTCGAATTCTTTCATAGCAGCTACTAAAGCTTCTACGCTAGATTTTGGCATTGCGTTATAAATAGATGCGCGGAAACCTCCCACAGAGCGGTGTCCTTTTATACCTACCATGCCTTGACTGGCTGCGAATTCGTTGAACTGCGGTTCCAGTTCTTTATACTCTTCTTTCATCACGAAACAAACATTCATGATAGAACGGTCTTCCGGTCTGGCAGTACCAACGAACATTTTACTGTTGTCAATAGCGTCATAAAGGATAGCAGCTTTTTCAATATCCATCTTTTCCAGTACTTTGATACCGCCTAATTCCTTATAAAACTTGAGTGTTTGTAATGCAGAGTATATGGGTAGGCATGGGGGAGTATTGAACATCGAACCTTTTTTGACATGAGTGCGGTAGTCCAGCATTGTCGGAATAACACGGTCTACATGACCTAATGCATCTTCTCTTACGATAACAATCGTAACACCCGCAGGCGCGAGGTTTTTTTGAGCTCCGGCATATATGACATCATATTTGGATATATCGACGGGACGGGAGAAAATGTCAGAGGACATATCGGCTACCAGACGTATTTTTGTGTCCGGGTCGTAACGCATTTCAGTTCCGTATATGGTATTGTTCGAAGTGAAATGGAAATAATCGGCATCTTCGGGGATGGTATATCCTTTAGGTATATAAGAAAAGTTTGCCTCTTTGGAAGAAGCAACGACATCGACTTCACCGAATAGTTTTGCTTCTTTGATAGCATTGACGGCCCATGTGCCGGTTTCGAGATATGCAGCTTTTTTATTTAACAGATTGAACGGAACCATACAGAATTGCATGCTGGCACCTCCGCCCAAAAAGAGTACTTCATATCCCTGAGGAATTTCAAGCAACTCCTTTACCAGTGAGTTGGCCTCTTCGATAACTGCAGTAAATTCTTTACTGCGGTGCGATATCTCCAGAATGGATAGTCCGGTTCCGGCGAAATTCGTTACGGCGTCGGCCGTATTTTTGATAGTGTATTCACTCAGAATCGAGGGACCTGCATAAAAATTGTGCTTCTTCATATCTTTATTCTTTATATCGATTAGAAATTTGTTTTTTGTGGTTTGTCGATAATACTCTGCGAAAGTAATACAAATTTTTGTATATTTCCATTATAAGTCGTCAAATTGATTGTATATGTACATTTTCTTTTTCAAATGTTATTTAAATCGTTTTTTCCACAGACTTCCCATGAATTCTTTCAATCGGTTTTCGGCCGGAGAGTTTTGTGGTTCCCATATACTTTGTTCCTTTAGCATATCCGGTAGATACTGCTGTTCTACAAAATGGTTGGGATAGTCATGGGAGTATTTGTAATTCTGTCCGTAGTTCAGTTCTTTCATTA
This sequence comes from Barnesiella propionica, assembly GCF_025567045.1. NCBI lineage: Bacteria > Pseudomonadati > Bacteroidota > Bacteroidia > Bacteroidales > Barnesiellaceae > Barnesiella > Barnesiella propionica. The sequence continues at coordinate 265,868 of NZ_JAOQJK010000002.1, forward strand.
GAGAAGTAGGGGCATTGCGCAGATGTAGAGGAACCGGAAGATTTCCGGTCTCTTTAACTATCCCCATTGCTTTATTGATTGCCATATAAGCCGAGTTGCTTTTAGGGCTGCTTGCCAGATAAATGGTAGCTTCTGCCAGAACAATACGTCCTTCCGGCCAACCTATATTTTGAAGGGCGTCGAAACAGGCATTTGCCATTAAAAGGGCATTCGGATTTGCCAGACCGATATCTTCGGCGGCCGATATAACCAGGCGACGGGCGATAAATGCAGGATCTTCTCCTCCCTCTACCATACGGGCCAGCCAGTATATGGCTGCATCGGGATCGCTCCCCCGGATAGATTTTATGAAGGCAGAGATGATATCGTAATGCATTTCTCCGTTTTTATCGTAAGCAGCAGGATTTTGTTGTAACCGTTCTGTTACGATGCTGTCGTTGATGATGATTTTTTCATTCTCTTCTGCCGAGCCTGTGACCAGATCAAGAATATTCAGTAGTTTACGGGCATCTCCTCCCGAATAGCGGAATAAGGCGTCTGTTTCTGTCACTTCTATATCCAGCGTTTTCAGATATTTATCTTCATGGATAGCCCGGCCGAGAAGTTGATGGAGATGATTAACTTCCAGTGATTTCAATACATATACCTGACAACGTGACAATAGGGGACGGATAACTTCGAAAGACGGGTTTTCCGTAGTAGCTCCGATAAGAGTTACAGTCCCGTTTTCCACAGCCCCCAGTAGTGAATCTTGTTGTGATTTATTAAAACGGTGAATTTCGTCTATGAATAGGATGGGGCGGCCTTTACGGAACATGCCTCCTCCCTTACAGCGGTCTATTACTTCCCGTACGTCTTTTACACCCGAATGGATGGCACTAAGAGTAAAAAACGGGACTTCCAACTGGACAGAAATAATGTGTGCCAAAGTAGTTTTTCCGACCCCGGGAGGACCCCATAAAATAAAGGAGGAAATTTGTCCGGCATCTATCATGCGCCGTAATATGGCACCTTGGCCCACCAGATGCTCCTGACCTATGTATTCATCAAGCGTAGACGGCCTTAATCTTTCGGCTAACGGCTGTTGCATATCATCACCTTATTAGATTACAAAGATAATCAAAAAAAGATGATATTATTTTCGTTATTTATTAAATAATATTTTTCTTGAAACCATATATTAAACCTTTATGATGGACAACTGTCTATAAAATAGTTTGCAAACAGAAATATGAATTGAAAATTAAAAAATTGTATTATGAAAAGGAATGTATTTTTATCCGCTTTAGTAGTAATAGCCGTTGCTTTTACTACTGCTTTTGCCCAGAACACAGGTACTTCTAAACAAAAGAGAGACCGTTCTTTTCCCAGTGAAAAATTGATAAAAGAACTGAATCTCTCCGATAAACAGGTAGCAGAAATGAAAGCTGCCGATGAAAGTTTCAGGACGGAGATGAAGTCTATCCGGGAGTCCGATTCAGCTTATATGAAACAATCCCGTGAAAAAAAGATAAATGCCCGTGAAAGAAGACAGGAAGCTACTAAGAACATCATGTCTAAAGACCAGTATATAAAATATCTGGAAATGCAAACGAAGAATTCCCGTAAAATGATGAGAAAGGAAGATGGAAATCGTGACCGTATGAATAAAATGGGGGCGGATATGCGTAAAGAATTTAAACGTCCTGTGATAAAAGCTAATAATTAGGAAGGAACTCTTTGTGCGATGCGCCGTGTTTGATATAACAAAAGATACCCGTCTCAAATTCCCCTCCTCGCGGAGTTAAATTTGAGGCGGATATCCACCTAAACACACACAACACAAAGGTTCTTTTTAATACTCCAGAATATATAGCGCTCTGGGAGCAAATGTCATCGTCGGCATGAAAGTTATCATTTCACCACTGATAATATCCCGGGCTGAGTTTACTCCTTTCAATACTTCATCATATCTGCTCATATCTATAACCTTTTTCTGGTCATTTCCGTTCATTATAACCAGCACATTTTTTCCATTAAATGAACGCCGGTACAGATAAATGCCGTTATTAGGCATAAAATGTATCATCTCTCCTTTTGAAATGCATTCATTGCCTTTGCGCCAACGAAGTATTTTTTGTATAAAATCGAAAGCTTCATTTTGCATGGGGGTACGGTCCTTGGCGAGAAAATCATCAACTTTATCTCCGGGAAATCCTCCGGGAAAATCGAGTCGTATAAGTCCGTCGCTTTCTTTTTTCGTACCATGCATAAGAATCTCGGTTCCGTAATAAATCTGGGGTATTCCGCGAGTCGTAAGAAGAAATGCAATGGCTTGTTTAAAAAATCCCAGATTTTCCGGCATACTCAGCAAGAACCGGTCCGTATCGTGATTATCCAGAAATGTCAGAACGTCCATCGGGTTACTGTACATAAAGTCCATGGCGATGCGGTCATACAGGATATTCAGTCCGCCGTTGGCATCTGTTTGCGATGTGAAAGCATACCTTGCTTTTTCCTGTAAAGGAAAGTCCATCACTGTTTTCAGGTTGGAGTTCCGTTTCGGGTCAAGTATCGTATTTCTTTGCCAATAGGCCGAGCCTGCTTCCGTCCCGTACCAACATTCTCCTACAATATTGAAATTCGGATATTCTTTTAATACTTCTGCGCACCAGTCGGCCATGGAGTCGAAAAATACATAGGGATGCGTATCCATGCGTATACCGTCTATCTTGGCATATTCTATCCACCAGATACTGTTTTGAGTTAAATATTTCATCAGGTGCGGATTGTGCTGATTTAAGTCCGGCATACTTTCTACAAACCATCCGTCAACTACCATTTTTTTGTCATATTTCGATACATAAGGGTCAAAATGAGGAGTGAGCCTGTAACTGGTTTGCCGGTAGCCGTCAGGGAAATTGAACCAGTCGTGTGTTGGACGATCCCTGAACCATATATGCTGGTCCCCGCAATGATTGAAAATCATATCCATGACTACTTTCATTCCCCTTTTATGAGTTTCCTCGATAAGCTCCTTATATTGTTCGTTTGTTCCGAAGCGCGGGTCTACTTTATAATAGTTGGTCGTAGCATATCCGTGGTAAGAACCGCCGGGCATATCGTTTTCCAGTACGGGATTCAGCCAGATAGCGGTAACTCCCAGGTCCTGAATATAACCGAGATGATCATATATCCCTTTCAGGTCTCCTCCGTGGCGGTCGTTCGGGTTATTGCGGTTTACCGGAGCCGGGAATCTCATGGACGGTATGACATTCGTAGCAGGATCCCCATCGGCAAAACGGTCCGGCATAATAAGATACAGTACATCCGAGGCGTCAAAACCGGTATATGCAATGTCGGGTTGAGTTCTGGCTTTGAGCTCGTAACGAATCTTCTTCTTTTCTTTTCCTTTGGTAAAAGTCAGGTCGAACATACCTGGTTTTACATCAGGAGCTAATGTAAGATATATGAACAGATAATTCGGGCTCTCGAGTTTTACCGCTTTTTCCAATTGTACTCCCGGATAATTTACATTAACTTGTGTTCCTGCAATATCCTGTCCGTAGACCATAATCTGTAATTCTTTGTTTTTCATACCGCTCCACCAGAAAGCGGGATGGACTTCCTGCACATTGATTTTAGCCCATAAAGGAACAATAGTAAAAATAATGAGGAGCGATCCGATGATTGTTTTCTTCATTTTGTTTTGTTTTTACTTTAATATAATTTTAATTCTTTCTGCGCAATCTTATATAATCAATTAAAGCGCTGTTTACCTGTCCGTTCATATTTTCATTTATTTTAGGATCGAATTGTATTTCCAGTTGGTTCGTTCCTGAATTCAGGTGAACTGTAACCGGATTGGAAAATCCCCAGTTGGACCACTCATCCTCTCCACGTTGAGGCATAACCAAAGGCCCAGCGAAGGAACCGTTTGCATATAGTGAACGGATGGCACATTTGTTCTCTGTATTAACAGGGCCGCTTCCATTGGCATATCTTACATCGATATAATAATCCCCGCTTTTTTTCAGAGTTATTGGATAAGTCAACCGGGTATGCTTTTCTTTGGTAATCTCGGTAAATCCTTTTCCGGAAAAACCTTTGATATCCGGATTCTTATCTTGTCCGTAATTTTCAGCTTCGATGATGATTTCGTCATTATCAGGGACTAGCGTGACCGGATTCCCGGAAAATCCATACCATTGTCCGGGATTGATCGCTTCGATATACACGCGTGTAAATTCCGTGATATCATCCAGAGGATATTGGCCGGAATTGATGAGACCTTTGAATTCTCCGTCTATGTTTACGGCATATTGGTTTTTTTCGTTATAATTTATGATTTCGGCACTGTTGTTGGCTTTATTATAGCGTAAGTCTGTAGTGGCAGGCATATATTCTACCGGTCGTACGTGCAGTGATTGTTGTGCTGCCGGTTCATCGTACAGTCTTATTTCTATCTGGTGTTTCCCTGTAAGGGTTGCAGGAACGAATGCATTTTTATATAATTTACCGTCCAGAGTGAAACGCTCTATATTATTTCCTGTTCCCTGTACCGTTATGTTTAGTTCTGCATTGCGGTAACGGAATGACTTTAGTTCCTTTTTTCCGGGAAGTGTAGCAGGAATGAACGGCATAAAATGTATACCGTCTGTTTCGAACTGCATACCTAAATATAATCTGTAGACCAGTGATAATTGTCCGGCTATACTCCACAACATTTTGTCGGAATTTACGGCACTTCCCGTAAAGTCTCCAGTGGAGGCCACATAAAGTTCTTTATTAGTCGCAAATAACATGCCGGAGCGGTACATGGCTCCTATTCCATGCAATACACCGGTTTCGTTTTTAGCTTTAGCTGCTGCTAAGGTCCAGAACGATTGTACAAAAGGCCATACCGCGTTGTTGTGATAAGGCTTGATATCCGGAATTTGAGGAAATATACTCGTAGTTCCGAAAGCCGTAACGGGAACGTTCGATATAATCTGGCGTTGTTGTTCGGGATCTGCTATTTCGAAAAGAATACTTAATGATTCTCCCAGATTATCGGCCGAACGGGATAATATGGGATAAATGCCTCCGTAAAGATATTGACCATAATAGCCCCGGTCTTTCATCCAAAGATGCAGGTTGATGGCTGCACCTAATTTTTCCGCGTTTTCCGCATATTTTTTTGTAATTTCTTTCGGGAATTTTAACTCGACCGACATTTTTTCCAGAATACGGTACATTTGATAGTGTACGGCATTGGTTCCCAGACATAATGATTGATAAATGTCGACAGGCTGCATCCACCGGGGATAACTCTGTTCTCTCCAGTCAAGATAAGATTGTTCTCCTCTCATAAGCCCTGTACCGGGATCTTTGAGTATTTTTATATCTTCTTCGGCTGTACGGGAAATAATATCATACGCATAGGCCAGCCATTCCTTGTCTCCGGTATATTTGTATATTTCCCAAGCTGCAATACTCCATACTACCCGGTCGCTGGATACGGGCCATGCTCCTCCGGTTCCGGTGTCCTGGATAATGCGGCCGTCTTTTACTTTAGCTTTCAGGCTCATGATGGATACTTCAGGTTGGAGATATGCGAGGGCCAGATAAATAGAATAACTTATATCCCTAGTCCACACGCCGTCCCATGCAGCTCCGGCCCTGAATGTACCATCAGGTCTTATATTGGTTTTCAGTTCATCTATTGCCATATTATACATGGCATCGGCTACAGGTATGCCGGAATTAAATAGGGGATATTTCTTATCCGGTTCGGCAATATTCCAGCGGCTATATCTGCCGGATTCCTCATCACGGGTATTCATAATAAGGGTAAGTTCGTAAATGCCGTCTCCGTCATTGTCAGTCAGCTCTTTGTCCGAACGACTGTAGAGATTATCAAAATCCCAGGTCAAAGGTTCACTGTCTCCGGCAATATATACCCCTTTAAAATCGGTTTCATATATTGTATCTCCGGTAGATGTTGCATAAAATCCCTGTTTTTTGAATGCATCCAGCATGGGTCTCATATCGACTTTTACAGTCCATATAGTGTTAAGTGGTAGCATTTTTCCTTCGGCCGGTGTCTGATTGCTTTCTGCTGTGTCGCCGAACAAGATTACAGGGCTTTCGTATTTCCCGTCTACAGGTTTTAGTAATACTTTGTGTACCTTGTTTGCCGGCATTTCATTATCGCGGCTGTTTATACTGAAGCGGAACGAGATAACAGGTGAATATATTTTACGGACCGGACTTTGATAATCCGATATAATGTCGGTCGGGGAAAGAGCGAAAGATTTGAAATTTCCTTGCGTCACCCGGTTATCATAAACGGTATAAACGTCATTGCTGAAAATCACGTGGTCTTGTTGTCGTGTATGACAGGCTGTAAACATAAGGATACAACATAGTATAGGAAGATTCGCTTTCATGTTAAAACATAATTTTATATTATTCAAACAAATGCGTTAAGCGTTAGTTCATAAATTGCAAAGCGAGAATGTGGTTTACACTTTATTTTCGTATTTTTGTAAATTAAATAATTATAAAACCTATTTATGTCCTTTCCTAAACTGCTGTTTATTACTCCTCCGTTTACTCAGTTCAATACACCTTATCCGGCGACGGCATATCTGAAAGGATATTTCGGGACATTGAATGTACCATGTTCGCAGGCCGATCTGAGCTTGGAGACCATTCTCAAATTATTTTCATCTGAAGTTTTGTCTGGAATATTTGAGAGGGCTGTTTCTTCAATGACGGTTCTTCCGGCTCATTTGAAACGTATGGTGCGTTTGCGGAAAGAATATGTGGATACTATTGATGTCGCTATCGCTTATTTGCAAGGGAAAGAACAATCTTTGGCTCATATGATTTGTTCCGGTGATTTTTTACCAGAAAGTAGCCGTTCCGGTGATGAGGAAGATTTGGAATGGGCTTTCGGCACAATGGGGATTCACGATAGAGCGCGTCATCTTATTACGCTTTATCTGGAAGATATTGCCGATTTTATTAGAGAGACTGTGGAACCGAATTTCGGTTTTACCAAATACGCCGAGCATTTGGGACGCTCCGCTTCATCGTTCGATGCTATACAGGCCGAGCTGGATAAACCTTCGACCTTGATTGACTCGTTGATGTATGAGTGCCTCGAAGCGGTTCTTGTACGTGAGCGGCCTGATTGGGTGATGATAACGGTTCCGTTTCCCGGAAATCTTTATAGTGCATTGCGATGCGGTAAGTTTATAAAACAATACAATCCGGATATCCAGATTGTGTTGGGAGGCGGTTTTCCATCTACCGAACTGAGAGAGCTTACTGATATCCGTATTTTTAATTATACTGATTATATCGTGTTGGATGACGGGGAGTTACCTTTAAGCCGTTTGATAGAATATGATGGTTCGGACGATAGTGTACTGGTTCGTACCTATTTATGCAGGAATGGAAAAGTTTTATATTTTAATGATTGCGATTTAGAGGATATACCTCAGAGTGAAAAAGGTACGCCCGATTATTCGGGGTTATTTTTGGATAAATACCTGTCCGTAATAGATATGCTTAATCCGATGCATTCATTATGGAGCAATGGCAGATGGAACAAACTTACGTTAGCGCATGGATGTTACTGGGGAAAATGTGCTTTTTGTGACGGCTCGCTGGATTATATAGGGCGGTATCAGCCCGATAAAGCAGCGTGTATAGTGGACCGGATGGAGAAATTGATAGCAGATACCGGAGAGAGAGGATTTCATTTTGTGGATGAGGCTGCTCCTCCTGTCTTATTGAAAGAACTGGCTATTGAAATATTGCGGCGCGGATTAAAAGTGGTATGGTGGGGCAATATCCGTTTCGAAAAGAGTTTTACCGCCGATTTATGCCGTTTGCTTCGGGAGTCCGGATGTATTGCTGTATCAGGTGGACTGGAAGTCGCTTCGGATCGTTTGCTGAAGTTAATTAATAAAGGTGTTTCGTTGGAGCAGGTTAGCCGGGTTACCGCACATTTTACAGAATCGGGTATTATGGTTCATGCTTATCTGATGTATGGATTTCCAACAGAAACGGTTCAGGAAACGATAGATTCACTGGAAGTAGTGCGTCAGTTGTTTATGACAGGTTTGGTTCAGTCCGCTTTCTGGCACAGGTTTGCTCTTACGGCTCATAGTCCCGTAGGAAAACACCCTGAAGAATATAATATACTAATCACAGAATCCCCGTTTTGCGGATTTGCCCGTAATGACTTGTCTTTTATAGATAGGACGGGTACGGAGCATGAACTCTTCGGAGAGGGATTAAGATGTTCATTGTATAATTATATGAGAGGTACGGGATTTGATGTTCCGTTACAAAAGTGGTTTGATATTCCTGTTCCCCGTACCCAAATACCGCCCCGTTTGATAGAACGTTTTTTGGAAGGTGACGTGCAGGATGATTCCAAAAATGAAAACAAAAGACTATTATGGATGTATCCTTATCCCGAGATACGATTGGTAGAACGTAAGAAAAAAGGAAAAGTCTTTCTTTCTTGCGAAATTTTGCTTATCGATAAAAAAGTAGAAGAACGATTCTATTTAGAGAAAGAGTGGGGTAAATGGCTGGAAAAAGAAATACCTCATTGGATGTTATCTGAAGATATACCTCATACATTCGGTGATATGAAGCGTAATTTTGAGTCTTTCTTCCCGAATGAATTTGAACGGTTTTTATCTACGCCATTGTGGAAAACGATCCGGAGGTCGTATCTTGTATTGATTTAATTTTTATAAAGCAAGGGGGCTACATATTGCAGTATGTAACCCCCTTTATAATTGTTATGAAGAATATTGTAATCAGATGATTCCTTGTGCCATCATGGCCCGGGCCACTTTCATGAATCCGGCGATATTGGCACCTTTCATGTAGTTGATATATCCGTCACGTTCGGTACCGTATTTTACACATTGGGTATGAATATCACTCATAATTTGGTGCAGACGGGTATCTACTTCATCGGCACTCCAGGAAATATGCATAGCATTCTGGGTCATTTCAAGTCCCGATGTTGCAACACCGCCGGCATTTACGGCTTTTCCCGGTCCATACATAATGCGGTTCTCTATGAACAAATCGATAGCCTCGGGACGACAGCCCATATTGGATATTTCACCTACGCATATTACGCCGTTATTGATTAGTTTTATAGCGTCGTCTGCATCCAGCTCGTTCTGGGTTGCACAAGGTAATGCAATATCCACTTTTTGTTCCCAGGGGCGTTTTCCCGGGAAAAACCGGGCACCGAATTCTTTAGCGTAGGGTTCAACTATATCGTTGCCTGATGCACGCAATTCAAGCATATAATCTATTTTTTCACCCGAGATGCCATCCGCATCGTATATATATCCGTCCGGTCCTGATATCGTAACGACTTTGGCCCCAAGTTGGGTCGCTTTGGTTGCCGCACCCCAGGCTACATTGCCAAATCCGCTGATAGCGATGCGTTTTCCCGCTATATCTATGCCTTTGGTCGATAACATTTGTTTTACGAAATAAAGACCTCCGAAACCGGTAGCTTCCGGTCGGATCAAAGATCCTCCGAATTCAATACCTTTACCCGTAAAGGTTCCGGTATGTTCCTGTTTCAGTTTTTTATACATGCCGAACATGTAACCTACTTCACGTCCGCCAACACCTATATCACCGGCAGGTACATCGGTATCGGGACCTACATGTCGCCATAGTTCCAGCATGAATGCCTGGCAGAAACGCATGATTTCGGCATCGGACTTTCCTCGTGGGCTGAAATCGGAGCCTCCTTTGCCGCCACCCATAGGAAGAGTAGTAAGTGCGTTTTTGAACGTTTGTTCGAAACCGAGAAATTTTAAGATAGAGAGATTTACCGATGCATGGAAACGGATACCTCCTTTATACGGGCCGATAGCATTGTTGAATTGTACACGGTAACCCAGGTTTACCTGTACTTCGCCGCGGTCGTCGACCCAGGGTACTTTAAAAGTAATGATGCGGTCTGGCTCTACGAGACGTTCTATTAATTTTGCTTTTTCGAATTCGGGATGCTGGTTGTATATTTCATCTATAGAAATCAACACTTCTTTTACAGCTTGAAGATATTCTGCTTCACCAGGGTGTTTAGCCTCCAAAGAGGAGACAATGTGATCGATATTCATAGCTTTAGGTTTTAGATGGTTATAATCTACTATAGGGTTATCACAAAAAATGATAAATCATTTATCGCAAATGTACATATTTATGCGGATAAAAAAATATTTTTTACTAATTTTGAGCATTAAAGTTGTTTAAAATTTTCTGACAAATTGTAAGGATAAACAGGTCGAATTGATAATGGATAGCTCAAATTTAAAACAATTATACTTAAAAGATACCACGTTTGCTAACTTAATGCAAAAAAGAATCTTTAATGTCTTACTTGTTGCAAGTCGGTATGATGCTTTTATCATGGAAGAGGACGGACGTGTGGAGGAACAGATTTTTTTTGAATATGTTTCGCTCAATCTGAGTTCGCCCCCTCGGGTGAAGCAAGTACTTACCCATGAAGAGGCGTTTGAAGAGCTGTCTCATAAACATTACGACTTGATTATTACTATGCCGGGGGTGGAATGTGGCGAAACTTTTGCACAGGCCAGGGAAATGAAACGGCTATATCCCCATATTCCGATCGTTGTACTTACTCCTTTTTCTCGCGAGGTTTCCCGGCGTATATCCAATGAAGACCCGAGTGGAGTAGATTATGTTTTCAGTTGGTTGGGAAATGTCGATTTATTATTGGCTATCGTAAAACTGCTGGAAGATAAGCTGAATGCCCAAGAGGATATAAAATCGGTAGGAGTTCAGGTCATACTTGTGGTAGAAGATTCCATTCGTTTTTATTCATCGGTATTGCCGCATATCTATAAATTTGTATTGAAACAGTCACAAACGTTCTCTACGGAGGCTTTAAATGAACATGAACAGATGCTCCGGATGAGGGGACGTCCTAAAGTCCTGTTGGCCCGGGATTATGAGGAAGCTGTTACTTTGTATGATAAATATGCGGATAATATGCTCGGGATTATTTCTGATGTTTCTTTTATGCGTAACGGAGAAAAAGATAAAAGGGCCGGGCTTAAATTTTGTTCTTATGTGCGGGAAAAAGATCCTTATATACCTATTATAATAGAATCTTCCGATCTGGATAACCAGTGTGCTGCTACCAGGTTGAATGCTTCGTTCCTGAATAAAAACTCCAAAAAACTTCCGGTCGATTTAGGAAAAACTATTATGAAGAACTTCGGTTTCGGGGATTTTAGTTTTATTAATCCTCATACCGGAGAAGAGATTGCCCGCATTAGGAACCTGAAAGATTTGCAGAATATTATTCTCTCTATTCCTGATGATTCTCTTTATTACCATGCCTCTCGTAACCAGATTTCCCGCTGGCTTTATTCCCGGGCTATTTTTCCTATTGCCGAAGTATTGAAACAGCGTCGTTTCGACCGTATCGAAGAAGCCCAGGAAATACGTCAGCTTATATTTGGCGCCATAGTTCAGTACCGTAAAATGAAGAACAGGGGAGTCGTCGCTATTTTCAAAAGAGACCGTTTTGACAAATATTCCAATTTCGCCCGGATAGGTCAGGGTTCTTTAGGAGGGAAAGGACGGGGTCTGGCTTTTATTGATGCGATGATAAAGAGAAATCCTCAATTGGAGAATTTCGGAACAGCCAATGTAACGGTCCCTAAAACTGTCGTGTTATGTACCGATATTTTCGATGAATTTATGGAATTGAATAATCTTTATCAAGTCGCGTTGTCGGATATATCGGATGAAGAAATATTGGGACATTTTCTGCAGGCAAAATTACCGGAACAATTCAATGAAGACTTTATGGCTTTTTTTGAGGTTGTTGGAAAACCTATAGCCGTGCGTTCTTCCAGTTTGCTTGAAGATTCTCATTATCAGCCTTTCGCAGGAATATATTCTACTTATATGATCCCTTATTTGGATGATAAGAACGAGATGCTGAGATTGCTGAATGACGCTATTAAAGGGGTTTATGCTTCGGTATTTTATGCCGATAGCAAAGCCTACATGACAGCGACTTCCAACATTATCGACCAGGAAAAGATGGCTATCATCTTGCAGGAAGTTGTCGGGACACAGTATGACGATCACTATTATCCTTCTTTTTCCGGAGTAGGCAGGTCTTTGAATTATTATCCTATCAATGACGAGAAATCGGAAGATGGAGTCGTGGATATAGCTGTGGGATTGGGAAAGTATATCGTAGACGGAGGGCGCAGTTTACGTTTCTCTCCGAAACATCCGGCCAAGGTTTTGCAGACAAGCACGATGGAACTGGCATTAAGAGATACACAGACCCGTTTTTATGCTTTGGATTTGAAAAACACAGATAAGTCTTTTGTCGTGGATGACGGATTCAACTTATTGAACCTTTCCATACGGGATGCTGAAAAAGACAATTCACTACGTATGATGGTTTCTACCTTTGATCCTTATGACCAGATGATACGCGATGGATATTATGAGGGAGGGCGTAAAGTAGTGACGTTTGCCAATATGCTTCAACATGACGTATTTCCTTTGGCGGATATTCTGGATTCTATGTTGTCTATCGGGCATCGTGAGATGGGACGTCATATAGAAATAGAATTTGCCGGAAACCTGATAGGTCCTGAGAACAAGAAAGGTACGATATACTGGTTGCAGATAAGACCTATTGTAGATACAAAAGAGATGTTGAATGATGCTATATTGGATGTTCCGGATGAAAAAACCATATTGAAAAGCGATACGGCTTTGGGGCATGGTATTATGGATAATATACATTATATCATATATGTGAAAACCGAAGGCTTTAAAGCTTCAAATAATTTGCTTATTGCACGTGAAATAGAAAAAATTAATGCTACCTTTACAGGGCAGGGAGAAAATTATATTCTTATTGGTCCGGGACGTTGGGGTTCCAGCGATTCGGCATTAGGAATTCCGGTCAAATGGCCACACATATCAAATGCCCGTCTGATAGTAGAGGCGGCTCTTTCGAACTATCGGATAGAACCAAGCCAGGGGACACATTTCTTTCAGAACCTGACCTCGTTCGGTGTAGGGTATTTTACCATTAATCCTTTTTCGGGAGACGGTTATTATGATGAAGAATATCTTAATTCGTTACCGGCAGAAACGGAAACTCAATTTTTGCGTATGGTACGCTTCGATAATCCGGTAAGAGTAGAGATAAATGGAAAGAAAAGCAAAGGTCTCGTACTAAAACCGGAATTGCGGGCGGAATAGAAAAATGAAACAAGAAATATTATAGAAGAATTTTAAAATGTCAATGTTTAAAAAATCGTTGAGGGCACTTGGATTTACCGGAATAGAAGAGGATGAAGAGCAGAAGCCTGTCGTGATAGAAAATACGGTAAAGAAAAATGATAAAGCGGAACAATCTGGCTCTGTTTTGAAAGAAGAGACAGAAGTAAGGCCGCCGGAACTGAATGTAATACAGGAGACTGATTTGCCGGATGTCTTGCTGGATGGTATTTTAGCGATGGTAAATGATTCTCTTCCTCCTTTTGTGCGGGATTGCCTGGACCGGGAGGCGGAGAAAAAGTATGTTTACAAACAGTTAGGTGCTTCTTTGAATGATTATGTACACCTGCTTACATTGCAGACCCGGGAAAATTCGATAAAGGATCTCAATGAGACTCGTAAAATACTGGAAGCGGAAGCCGCAGACTTAAAAAACAGAATGAAAGACGCGGATGACCGGAAAGAAGAACTGCAGCGTATGCAATTAAGTGCAGAGAGACAAAAACGTGCTTTGAGTGATAAGGTACATGAGCTTGAGATGCGCGTTGTTACTCTTGAGGCAGAAAAGGAGCAACTGGATCTTGAGGGTAAAAGTCTGCTGAATAAACTTAAGGTAGCGAATGTTCATCAGGAGGAAATAGATAAACTGCAAGAAGAAAATAGCCGTTTGCAGATTGAAATCAATGAACTAAGACAATCGCAAATATCTCCGGAAGAGTTCCAAGAGATGCGGGAAAGATTGGACTTCGCAGAGAAGGAGCGGACGGAAAATGGTATGCGTATCTCAGAACTTACGGAGCAATTGGCTGCCGCCCGCCTGGAGGCTGTGCAGGCAGAAGAAATAGAAGCAGCTTTGGAAGCTGCGCGGGGAGAAATTGCGGAAAAAGAAGCGACTTTGGAACAGCTTGACACAAAGCTGGCAGAATTAGCCGGAGAAACGGAAAATACCGGAAAATTACAGGAGAATTTGCGCCAAGCTGAAGAAAAAGCGGCATTACAATCCCAACAGTTTACTGAATGGCAGCAGGAAACAGAAAAACGTATGGAACAAATGGCCGAAGAGCTGAAGCACAATTATGAGGTGATAGAGGAAAAAGAACGTCATATATCGGAATTGGATGCGGAGATCGGGGCTATGCGGAGTGAAGAACTCTCTAAAATAAAAGAGTCTGAAAAAATATTAGCGGAAAAGGATTCTATAATTTCACAGTTGTCCGAGGAGCTTGAAGAAGCAAATTCAAACCTGGAAGTGGTGCATGAAGTACAGGAGAAATTAAATCAGTTTGAGCAGATAAAACAGTCTAAAGAGCAAAAAATAATCCAATTGAATGAAGAACTGAAATCGGCCCGCGATGAAATAGAACGTTTAACTAACGATAATGATCTTATGCGTTCTAATTTGCAAGAACAGGTGAATAAGTTTGCTGAATTCAAACAACAGGCAAATAAGCAGATAGATAATGAGATTGTTTCCAGATTAGATAAAGAGTTGAATACGGCCAATGATATGATAACGGCCCTTAAATTACAAAGGCAAAAGATGCTTGAGGATATGGAGCTCTTGAAAAAAGAAAAAGAAGAATGGAAACAGGCGGCAGATAAATTAAACGTGCGTGTGGAAAAGCTGGAGAAATCAGAAAAAGAAATAGCCGTTAAGCTGGAAAATGCCAATGAAGATATAGAAGTATGGAAAGATAAAGCGGAAGATGCTGCCGGGACAAATGCGACGACAGAAGAGGACAACTATGATGACTTGAATTGGTTGCTTCCCGTACCTCCTGACTCTCCTGAAACTATTGCTAAAAGAAAAGAGGAAGAAGAACGCAAAAGAAAAGAGGAAGAAGAAGCTGAAGCTCGTAAAAGAGAGGCTAAACCAGATCCTTCACAAATGTCCTTGTGGTGATTTTAAAATAGATGCGGCGCAAAATATTTTGCGCCGTCGTTTTATTATAAAAAACGATTGGAAATCTTGTACCTTTTTGGTTATTTTATCTTTTACATAAACCTGTGAAATCACAATATTGACAGTGATCTGTACATGGAGTTTGAGAAAAAGGAACTGCCGGATCGAATATTTCAGATATGCATCGATTGAAAACTTCGGTATATTCTGTATTGCAGGAAAGATAACTTTCTATCGTTTCATATTGGTTTCCTTGTTTTATGCGTATTTCAGGATCGAAATCACGAAAGAGTTTTTGAATTAAGTAAATGGACGGATGAATATCTTCTCCGGTATCGTGTTTTAAAGCGTACATTTTACAATAAAGGAGAACTTGCATTACGGCTTTTTCCCTGTGATTAATATTGTGATCGAATAGTCGTTCCATACTTTGGAAAGATGTTTTGTCTCCTCCGGTTTTATAATCTATGATATGAATTTTCCCGTTATGCCTGTCCACCCTGTCGATGTATGCTTTAATACGTACCCTTTTTTCCGGAGAAAAAGGAATTTCCAATTCTATTTTTTCTTCTGATCTCAGATAGGTAAAAGGAGTGTATTTTTTATCTGCTGTTAAGGTTTGACGTATATATTTGCGTATAATTTCCCCTATCATGTAATTATATCCGGTAAGCGGTTGAGGATCTTTGTATTTTTTGAAGAAAGTTCGAGCGAATGCTTCTTCGATGTATGCAGTCATTAAAGAGTTATCTTTAAGTATGGTATTGATCATGTCCGCTGTGACAAGTATTTCTTCGTTTACTCCTTTCATGCGGTCGTATATTTTTTGCATCACATAATGGAATATACTGCCGAAAACGCTTCCGTCTACAGTTTCGGTTACTTCGTCTTCTTTACCTATTTCTTCCACTTTTTGTAGATAGAAACGTAAAGGGCAATCGAGGTATGTATTGATGGAACTTGCAGACAAATACCGGTCTCCTCCCGACAGAAAACGGGATAGTTTCTGTATAATATCGGGAGTTTTTTTTATTTCTATGGGTTGGGCTTGATTTGATGCAATGTTATAAGTAATTATTCTTTCTTTTATATGAGCCTGATAATGATGTTTGAGCTGATATATATAACGGCTCATTTCACCTTTTTTGAGTCCTTCGGTGCGGCTGTCATATAAGAGATATACCCGTTTGGCTCTGCTTATCATACGGTAGAAATAGTAGGCATATATGCTATCTTGATGTTCTGTCGTCGCCATGCCAAATCCCCGCCGGAGATTATAGGGAATGAAAGAGTTCGCTACTTTTTTGACCGGGAATATCCCTTCATTTACAGACAGTATAATAAGGTTTTCGAAATCAAGTGCACGTGTTTCTAGTACTCCCATGATTTGAAGGCCGGATAACGGTTCGCCCCGGAACGGGATGGATATAGCGGAAGTAAGTTTATGCAGAAGCCGGAAATAAGTATCGATATCCATCTTTATATTGTGTTCTTCAATGACATCTTTCAGGCGTTTGATAGCAGTATGGTAATGAAAAATAAATTCTCGTTCCAGAGAGGATAACCCTGTTTTAACAACCTCTTTTTCTTCGTTCTCTGTAGATTGGTGAGTATTTTGCAAGAGGAATTCCAATAATGAAAGCAAATAACCGGATGCTTCTTTTTCATTCCGTATATTACGGAATAATAGTTTCAACAGGTAGTTTTTTCCTAATTCGTCAGATGTAAGGTAGGTCTTATTATTTTTGTTGATAAAGGCAATGAGTGTGTCTCCTTCTATTCCGGCATGTGCCGCAATAAAGCGATGGCTGAGGATAGACTTTACTTCTAAGTGATAAAATAGAGCTTCTCCTTTAGAATATCGTACATGGCGTTGCATTTCGTAAATCGTATCCATAAGAGC
This sequence comes from Barnesiella propionica, assembly GCF_025567045.1. Taxonomy (NCBI): domain Bacteria; kingdom Pseudomonadati; phylum Bacteroidota; class Bacteroidia; order Bacteroidales; family Barnesiellaceae; genus Barnesiella; species Barnesiella propionica. The sequence goes on from NZ_JAOQJK010000002.1 coordinate 282,979, forward strand.
CGCAACAGGGGTGCGTTGCAAAGAGTAGCCCATAGTTACGTTAATAGGGTCTATGATTTCAGGTATGGAATATAATACGGGCATCAGGAGATTTTCATCCGGCAATACGATGGCCGTATTAATGGCTTTGTCGGTCTGAGGAATATAATCGTTTTGAATAAATTCGTCTAATAACCGGGTTACCAATTTTGCTTGTCCGGCCGCAGATGGGATAGTGATAAGTTCTATTTCTGGCATAGTAATAATATCGGGTTCTCCTATGTCGTATGCAGAAGGAAACCTGTGGATATTATCGTTCATGAAATAGGTGGCTTTATTGAATTTATCTCTTAAAGTCGGGGCATTGTAATCCCAATAAAAATCGGCAATTCCTTGTTTTTTTATTTGTTCCATGAATACTCGTTCCGATTCTGTAAGAGCATTGAAACCTATAAATACCAGTTTTTTATACGGGATTTTCAGTCTGTTCACTTCCTTTGATTTTTCTGCTACTTCCCTGAATATCATCCCTTCATAGGCTATGCCCTTGGAAGATAGTTTTTGTCGGAAGGAAAAATAAAGTTTATACAGGATAGACCAGAGGGATATGAAATCTTGTTTTTTCTCGCTATCTATGGATGGATATGAAAAGTTATGCCAGAACCTTTTTATTACGGCTATTTGTTCTTCATTAAGATAAAATTCTTCGATTTCTTTGAGGTCTTGTATGTTGGTGAATAATTGTTTTGCGTCGACCATGTATTTATCTACGTCATCAAAATCATTCAAGAGCATATCTCCCCAAAATACAAAGTTGTCAAAAGACTCTTCGTTATTGTACAGTTCCATGTATAGTTCATATAACGTGAATAACATTCCTGTACGGTCGGCGGGAATATAAGGAGATAACTCTGTCATAAGATCGTTGATCGTTGTGACAGGGGGAGAAAACATCGGTTTTCCGGCAATTTCGGCCAGATATTTTTGAAAAAAAAGTCCGCTTCTGCGATTAGGGAAAACAAAACAGATGTGGCCGATATCTTCAGTATGGTTATGATAAAATAATTCTGCTATTCGGTTTAAAAAAGGTTTCATATACAGCTTTTTTCTTTGCGTTACAAGTTTACGGTTTTTTATTGGATTACCGTTTCTTTGTTACAGACTTTTCTTTAGGCGGTATGCATATTTTTATTACCTTTGCTCTGTTTTAATAAAAGGTAAGAGGATGATTTCGGTAGAAGGACTAACGGTTGAATTTGGAGGAAATCCGTTGTTTGATGATATAACTTATGTCATTAATAAAAAAGATCGTATCGCATTGGTTGGAAAAAACGGCGCGGGTAAATCGACCATGCTTAAAATTATTGCCGGTTTGCAGTCTCCTACGTCCGGATCGGTTAATATGCCTAAAGATCTCACTATCGGTTATTTGCCTCAACAAATGAAATTGGCCGATTCCCGTACGGTAATGAATGAAGCTGAACAGGCTTTTTCCCATATATTCGAGTTACAGTCTCGCATCGAAAGGATGAATGAAGAATTATCGGTCCGTACCGATTATGAAAGCGAGGAGTATCACGAATTGATAGAAAGAGTTTCTAATGCAACAGAACAGTTATCTTTGATAGGAGCCGCCAGTTATCAGGCCGAAATAGAGAAGACACTGACCGGATTAGGTTTTTTGCGAAGCGATTTTGACCGCCCTACATCGGAATTCAGCGGTGGGTGGCGAATGCGTATAGAATTAGCAAAGCTTCTGTTGCAACGTCCTGATGTACTATTACTGGATGAGCCTACTAACCACTTGGACATAGAATCCATACAATGGTTGGAGAATTTTTTATCTACGCGTGCCAATGCTGTCGTTCTTGTTTCGCACGACAGGGCATTTATTGATAATGTGACGACTCGTACTATCGAAATTTCTTTAGGACGTATTTATGATTATCAGGTCAATTATTCCAAATATGTAATTTTAAGACAGGAGAGGCTGGAACAGCAGATCCGGGCTTTTGAGAATCAGCAAAAACAGATACAGGATACCGAAGCATTTATAGAACGTTTTCGTTATAAAGCGACGAAATCGGTTCAAGTACAATCCCGCATTAAACAATTGGAAAAAATAGAACGGGTAGAAATAGATGAGGTGGATAATTCCCGTCTCAATTTGAAGTTTCCTCCAGCTCCCCGTTCTGGAGATTATCCTATTATAGCAGAAGGAGTGGGAAAAAATTACGGAGAGCATATTGTTTTTTCTGGTGCTGATTTCATTTTAAAACGGGGAGAAAAAGTTGCCTTTGTAGGAAAGAACGGTGAAGGCAAATCTACGTTGGTAAAATGTATTATGGGGGAGATCCCATATACCGGAACTTTAAAGTTAGGACATAATGTCAAAATCGGATATTTTGCACAAAATCAGGCTCAGTTGCTGAATGAGGAACTGACTGTATTTGATACGATAGATAAAGTTGCGGTAGGAGATATTCGTACAAAGATCCGTGATATATTAGGTGCTTTTATGTTTGGGGGCGAGGCTTCGGATAAAAAGGTAAAGGTTTTATCGGGAGGTGAAAAAACACGTCTGGCAATGATACGTTTGTTGCTTGAACCGGTGAATCTGCTTATTTTGGATGAACCTACCAATCATTTGGATATGCGTACGAAAGATGTATTGAAGCAGGCTATTGCCGATTTTAACGGGACGGTGATACTCGTTTCCCATGACAGGGAATTTCTGGATGGACTGGTGACTAAGGTGTATGAGTTTGGGAATCAGTGCGTACGTGAACATCTGGGCGGTATTTACGATTTTCTGCAACGGAAAAAGATGGATTCGTTACACGAACTTGAGGTTAAGGCTGTCAAAGACGAGGTTAAAAGTAAGGCGGCTGTAGAGGAAAGATCTGTTACCGGCAATAAATTAACTTATGAAGAACGTAAAGAACTTGCCAGGCAGATAAAAAAAATGGAAAAATCCGTTGTTGCTGTCGAAGAAGAAATAAAAAGCCTGGAAGCATTAATAGCCGAAGTGGAATCAAAACTTTCTACAGTAGAAGGAGCCGCCGATGTAAGTTTGTATGAAGAACACGGACGTCTGAAAAAAGAGTTGGATAATGCTATGTGGCAATGGGCTGAACAAAGTGAATCTCTGGAAAAAATAAAGAATAAAAATTGATATTTATAATAATTACCAAAATGAAACAATTCATGATTCTATCACTAGCGGCCGGGCTTATGGCGACTTCGTCATGCTCGACCAGAGTAAGCGAAAAAGTTCCTGGTTTGGATCTTTCAAATCTGGACACTACTGTTGCTTGCGGAGATGATTTTTACCAATACGCTTGTGGCGGTTGGATGGTGAAAAATCCGTTGAAACCCGAATATGCCCGTTATGGTTCATTCGACATGCTTCGGGATAATAACAAGGAGCAGATCAAAGCTTTATTTGAAGAATTAGGCAAGATAAAATCCGAATCAGGCAGTGTCGCTCAAAAAGTCGGGGATTTTTATACAATGGGTTTGGATAGTGTTCGTTTGAATAAAGAAGGTGCCTCTCCTATGGAGGTTGATCTGGCCGAAATAAAAACTGTTTCGGGAAAAGAAGCTGTTAGTAAACTGTTGGCTAAGATGCATCGTACTGTGGCAAATCCGTTCTTTGCTCTTTTTGTAGATGCAGACATGAAGAATAGTTCTATGAATATAGCTAATATTTATCAGTCCGGAATGAATATGGGGGATCGTGATTACTATTTGGAGAATGACGAAAGCACTCGTAAAATTCGTGAAAGCTATATCAAGTACATCAATAAAATATTTGCACTGTCCGGATATTCTGAAGCCGAGGCAGCAAAAGCGGCAGAATCAGTAATGAAAATTGAAACGGCTATAGCAAAAGCTGCTTTTTCGCGGGAAGAATTACGTGATCCTCAGAAAAGTTATAATAAGATGTCTATCGATGAACTTAAAAAAATAGCGGGCGGTATAGATTGGGATAGTTATCTGGCCGGCATGGGTTTGAATCTGAAAGAGATAAATGTATGTCAGGTTCCTACTTTAAAAGCAGTCAGTGAGTTGATAGTATCGCTTACCGATGAAGATATCCAGAATTATCTGGCTTTTAATTATATAAATAGTGCGGCTTCTTATTTGAGTGATGATTTCGTCAACGCTTCTTTTGAATTTTATGATAAGGCTATGTCGGGTAAAGAAGTGATAGAACCACGCTGGAAACGTGCTTTATCGGTTCCCAATGCTCTTTTGTCGGAGGCTGTAGGTGAAATGTATGTACAGAAATATTTTCCACCCGAAGCTAAAAAACGTATGGTAGACTTGGTTTCTAATTTACAGGTTGCATTGGGGCAGCATATAGATAGCCTGGAGTGGATGAGCGACGTAACCAAGACGAAAGCAAAAGAAAAACTGGCGGCTTTTCACGTAAAAATAGGATATCCTGATAAATGGCGCGATTATACGGCTCTTACTGTCGATCCGTCTAAAACCTACTGGGAAAATGTCAAGAATGCAATGGCATTTGAAACGGAATATTCATTGAGTCAGGAGGGGAAACCGGTAGATAAGGATAGGTGGTTCATGGGGCCCCAGACGGTAAATGCCTATTATAACCCTTCTTCGAACGAGATATGTTTTCCGGCTGCAATATTACAACCTCCTTTCTTTAATGTAAATGCGGACGATGCAGTGAATTATGGTGCTATCGGTGTAGTCATAGGTCATGAAATGACCCATGGTTTTGATGATCAGGGACGCCAGTTCGATAAAGACGGTAACTTGCAGGACTGGTGGACGGCAGAAGATGCTGCACAATTTGAGGATAGGGCTAATAAGCTGGCCGCCCAATATGATAATATAATTGTTTTGGATACCGTCCATGCAAACGGTCGTTTTACATTGGGAGAGAATATTGCTGACCATGGAGGTTTGCGTGTTGCTTATACGGCATATCATAATTCGTTGCAAGGCAATATGCCGGAACCGATCGATGGGTTTACAGCAGATCAGCGTTTTTATCTGGGATATGCAACCTTATGGGCACAAAATATCCGTGATGCGGAAATCTTACGTTTGACAAAGATAGATCCGCATTCATTGGGAAAATGGCGTGTAAACGCAGCATTAAGAAATATGGATTCGTTCTTTAATGCATTTGGAATCAAAGAAGGAGACCCTATGTATATGGTTCCGGCAGACCGTGTGGTTATTTGGTAACTAAATTACATATTAATCTGTTAAAGGGTAATATAATACATATTACCCTTTAATATTTTATAGAGAAAAAGTGTTTTGTGAAAGGTTTTGTATAAATTTGTCTCATATAATATATATTATGATCGCATAATGCTGTTTAATTCTTTTGAATTTCTTATATTTTTTCCTTTAGTATTTCTTTTTTATTGGTATATACTAGGAAAAAGCCGGAAAGGACAAAATCTTTTCTTGTTGATATCCAGTTATATATTCTATGGATGGTGGGACTGGACTTTTTTGTTTCTGATACTATTTACGTCTGTTTGCAGTTATTGCGCAGGACTTATTATTGGAAATAGTGAAAATAAGAAAATCAGAAAGCTTGTTACGATTGCGAATGTATTTATTAATCTAATGATTTTGTTCGTATATAAGTATTATGATTTCTTTATATTGAATTTTCTTCAGGCATTTGAAAGTATAGGTATTCATTTATCTCTTTCAACTTTAAAATTGGTTTTGCCGGTAGGAATCAGTTTTTATACATTTCAGGCATTAGGTTATACAATAGATGTATATAAAAGAAAGGTTAATCCAGAAAAAAATGTAATTATTTTTTTAGCTTTTATAAGCTTCTTTCCTCAATTGGTTGCCGGACCTATAGAACGGGCCTCAAACCTTCTTCCTCAGTTTAGAAATTCCCGCCGATTTAATTATGGCAAAGCGGTGGATGGTATGAGACAGATGTTGTGGGGCTTTTTCAAGAAGATTGTAGTAGCAGACAACTGCGCTATATGGGCGAATACCATATTTTCACAATCCGATACCGCAAGTGCCTCTACATTATTGCTGGGAGCTGTTTATTTTACATTTCAGATATACGGAGATTTTTCCGGATATTCCGATATTGCAATAGGTGCAGCCCGGCTTTTTGGAATAAACTTAATGAAAAATTTTAATGTACCGTATTTTTCCAGGGATATAGCTGAGTTCTGGCGACGATGGCATATTTCTTTAACTACATGGTTTAGAGATTACGTATATATACCTTTAGGCGGAAGTCGAGTCTCGAAAATTAAAGTTATACGAAATGTATTTATTATTTTTTTATTAAGCGGTTTTTGGCATGGTGCCGAGTGGACTTACATTTTATGGGGATTTTACCATGCTTGTCTGTTTATTCCTCTGTTAATCTGGGGTACTCATCGTAAACATACCCGTGTTGTTGCAGAAAATAGGATATGTCCTTCATATAAAGAAATGGCTCAGATGCTTATAACGTTTAGTTTTGTCATGATAGGGCTGGTCATCTTTCGCTCCGAAAATATAGAACAGGCATTTCATTATATTAAAGGAATGTTTAATATTTCCATTTTTTCTATACCGGAATTTATTAATAAAAAGGCATTGTTCGCTATATTCTTTATGCTGGTCGTGGAGTGGTTTACCCGAAAAGCAGATTTTGCCCTGGATTATACGCATATAAAATCATCACTGAATACTCCCGTTATACGTTGGGCATCCTATATTATTATTTTATTGTTGATTTTGTGTCTGGGAGGCAGACAAGCGACATTTATCTATTTTCAATTTTAATATATGGATAAGACTGATTTAAATAGATTTATACGAAAGGTTTTATTGGCTTTAGTGCCGCTTTATATATTGCTGGCATTTTATCTTTGGAGCGACCCTTTTAAAGTTGTTCAGAATTATGATTCGTTTTATGAAGACGGAAAGCCTTCTTATGTAACATTGGACGTTGATTATGTGAGTACGTCAACTTTTGATAAGTATAATAAGATATATAGATACGATTCATTCGTTATGGGTAATTCCCGGAGTATTTTCTATGAAGTGGATGATTGGATGCGACATTTGGATGATTCTTCCAGTTGCTTTCATTTTGATGCTTCTGCAGAATCTTTGTTCGGGATATATAAGAAAATAATTTATTTGGACAGCAGGGTGCCTATTAAAAACTTATTATTCGTTTGGGATGCAAGCATTCTTTTGCAAACAGAGAGAAGAGAAGAGTCTCATTTGTATTTTTTATCTCCTCAACTGGAAGGATATAAGCGTTGGTTTGCTTTTCATAGTTGTTTTATACGTACATTTTTTACACCCCGTTTTTTGATTGCCTATTGTGATTTCAAGATATCGGGTCAGATGAAAGACTATATGAAACGAGAAGGGTTACTAAACGATGATCCTATAACTTATTCGTTAAGGTATAATGAAATACGGCATGATATTTTTGAAGAAGAGATAAAAGCGGGAACGTATTATAATGAAAAACGTATGAAAGTTTTTTATGACAGGCCTTCCAAAGAGATGTATTCAGAAGCTTTTATTGGAGAGAAACAGATAAAAATGTTGAAAGAAATAGCTTCTGTCCTGGCTCGTCACCGCGCAAACGTTAAAATTGTAATAAGTCCTCTATATGATCAGAAAAAGATGGCAGTGGAAGATATTGAAATTTTAAAAGATATTTTCGGAGAAAACGTAGTTTACGATTTTTCCGGTAAAAATGAATTTACCGAAGATTATCGTAATTATTACGAATGTTCACATTATCGTCCTCACGTGGCTCGGGCTATCCTCGATTCTATTTATTAGTTATATTATTTTTTGCATAAGATATTCGGAATGTCCGGTATTTTTGTCAATTCTTTCCTGTAAGATGAAAAAACCGTGTCTTAAATAAAAAGAAACAGCTTTTGTGTTTTCTATGTATACCGAAAGTGTCAGATTGGAAAACCGGTCCGAGACATATTGCAACAAAAGGCTTCCTGTACTTTGGTTTTGATACGGGACGTCGATAAATAAGGCTGCAATGTGATGGTTCCCTACTATTGAGATGAATCCTGTTATTAGATCATTCTCATTATCATAAGCGACTATGGTGTAAGAATTGGGCAAATAAAGCCGTTTCATATTTTCGACTTTATCTGTCCAAAAATCTTTCGGTATAAAATCATGGGCCTTAACGGATGCGTTTAACCATATTTCGGTTAATCTTTCATTGTCTTCCGGTATTGATTCCCGAATAGAAATCATTTTTATGATTCTTATATTTTTTCGATGATAATAATATTTTCTCCTTTGTGGAGAGCGTCATATAATTCGAGCCGGTTTTCGTCTATTTCCTGAAACGCATTGATCGCTTCCAATGACAGTAAAAATTCCATTTCTACGTTGGGCCCCATACAGGCACGCCGGGTCGTTGCTACTCCTGCGAATTGTATGCTGTTGGGCCATTTGTTATCGAGGACAATTGTCCCGTTCATAATATTGCAACTGGTGTTACCGTGTAATTTTTTTTCAGGAATGTCAATAACCATGGTAGGAGCATTTTCTGTAATATTTTTCCCGTTCAGTGATGTGACTTTCCAGCGTCCGTTCAGCAAATAACTTATTCTTTTATTGATTTGCATGACAGGTTGTTTCTGTGCATTATATAATTCTACAACCATAAATTTCCCGTTTTCGGATTTTACTTTAAATGATTGCACATCATTCAGTGCTTTCATAACGGCACCATCGGTTACATTTGGAGCGCAAGCTTTCATTGTCATGACCATCTGGTCGAAACGGATGTGGTTATTACCGCTTAATATAAAATTTCCGTTAAATACGTTACACCCATTATTTCCATATACACGTTTGTTTTTCATATCAAAAGTGATTTGTACCGGTTCTTCTCCTACAACGGTATTACCATTCGCCGTTTCTATGATCCATTCGCCTTCCAGCATTTCAGGTTTAGTATTGATTACGGGTTTAGGTTTTGAAGAAACGGTGGTATTTTTCTTTTCTTTTATAGTTTGTTTACCGGTATTGCAGGATACAGCCAGTAAAATGGCAGATAATGCGATACAAAGATAAATTATTTTTTTCATGTCAAATAAATTTTAGTTAAGTTGTCAGCAAATATAAAAGATACTTTGTGAATAAGTTTCGGTATGAAGGCTTATTTTAGAATGTTTATGAAATAGGTTCTTTCCATTTTTTTCTTATAGGATAAAATGTAGGACGTATAAGTAGTCTTAATGAAGCGTTGTAAGTAAAATAATTCCAGGTCCAGTTTAATAATACGAATATTTTATTTTTCATTCCTAAAAGAGAGATTAAATGAACAAACATCCACATGAACCAGGCAGGTCGTCCATACATATGCATATGAGTGAAATCTGCTACAGCCCGGTTTCTGCCGATAGTCGCCATGCTTCCCATATCATTATATATGAAGGGGGTGTCGAATTTTCGGTTGTTCAGGTGTTTTGCCAGCAATCGTCCCTGTTGTATTGCCACTTGTGCCAGTTGAGGGTGTCCGGACGGATATGCTTCTGTAATCATAAGGGCTATATCTCCTAAAGCGAATATATTGTCGTATCCTTTTATTCGGTTATACTCGTCTGTGAGAATACGGTTTCCACGGCCTATTACTTCTTTAGGCAATCCATCGATAAGAACACCCGTGACACCGGCGGTCCATATAACAGTACGACAGGCCAGTGTTTCTCCGTCATTGAATTGAAGGACTTCTTTATCGTAAGATACCAAGCTTTTATTCAGCTTTATTTCTACTTCCAGTTGCTGCAGATACGTACGAGCCTTTTCCGAAGCGATAGGGCTCATTGTACGTAATAATTTATCGGTTCCCTCGATGATGATAACACGTACATCTTCTTTTTTAAGTTCAGGGTATTCCCGTTGCAATATATATTTTTTCATTTCACCTAATGCTCCGGCTATTTCTACACCCGTGGGCCCCCCTCCGACAACGGCGAAACAAAGCAACGATTTTTTTAGTTCAGGATCGCTACAGGTACTGGCAAGTTCCAGATTATTGAGCACTTCGTTGCGTACCCTGATTGCTTCGGCTGTCGATTTAAGCGTAAAAACAGATTCCTGCAAGTTATTTATATTGAAAAAATTATTCGTCGTACCGGTTGCGATAATTAAATAATCGTAATGCAATATTCCCGAATCTGTTGTAACTGTTTGTTCTTTTGTATCGACAGATTTTGCGTTTCCCATATGAAAACGGACTTGTTTTAATTTCCTTAATTCCTGACGGAACGGAAAACAAATGGCCGCCGGTTCCAGGCCGGATGATGCTATCTGATAAAACAAAGGTGGAAATGCATGAAAATTGTTCTGGTCTATAAGTATTATATCATAGAGGTGGGTATCTATTTTTTTTATCAGGTTTATACCTGCGAAACCTCCTCCTATAATGACGATTTGTTGTTTTGCAGTGTGTGACATATTATTTATCTTAATTATAGTTTTAACGGATAATAATAAAAAATGTTCATTTTCCCGTGTTTAAGAGAAAAAACATATAAAATAGAATACGAAGATAGTCAGAATGCTTTTATTTATTTACATTTGCGTATAATATTGTAATAAATAAATTCATGCTCAAGCTTAGATTTAGATACATACTTCCGGTAATTTTATCTGTTATATCTTTTACTCTTCCAGCCCAGATTAATACAGACAGGGTCATGAACATTGGGCGAAATGCGCTTTATTTCGAAGACTATGTATTGTCCATTCAATATTTCAATCAGGTAATAAAAGTCAAACCGTATCTGGCCGAAGCTTATTTTTACAGGGCCGTAGCGAAGATCAGCCTGGATGATTATACAGGGGCTGAAGAGGATTGTAGCCTTTGTATAGAACGTAATCCTTTTATTGTGAATGCTTACCAGGTGAGAGGGATTGCGCGGCAGAACCTGGGTAATTACCAGGGGGCTATTGATGACTATAACGAGGGGCTTCGTTATGCTCCCGAAGACCGGACTTTCCTTCAAAACAAGGCTATCGCTTTTGTACAGTTAGAAAAATATAACGAAGCGGAAGTAAGTTTTGAAGAGTTGATAAAAATACATCCGAATTATTATAACGGATATATGAGCAGGGGGCAGTTCTATTTAGAAAAAGGAGATACGATAAAAGCCTTAGCCGATATTGACAAAGCTATTTCTATAGATAAGAATATCTCCTCTGCATATGCACAACGTGCGGTAATTAAGCTTCGTCATAATGATGATTATGCCGGAGCTTTGGAAGATATGAACGAGGCTTTGAGGTTGAGTCCGGCCGAGGTGGCATACTACGTGAACCGTGCTTTGATAAAATATCATATGGAAGATCTGAGAGGTGCTATGGCCGATTATGATCATGTTCTTGAAATACAACCGCACAATCTTATTACGCGCTACAATAGAGGTTTGTTGCGCATGCAGGTAGGAGACCGGAACCGGGCTATTACAGATTTTTCGGAGGTTATTAAAGCCGAGCCTGAAAATTACTTTGCTTATTACAACCGGGCCGTATTGAATGACGAATTGGGCAATTATCGGGCTGCCATTAAAGATTATGACGTGGTTCTTAAGGAATATCCTGATTTTGCCGCAGGATTTTATGCCCGTTCCGAAGCCAAAAGGAAATCGGGAGATATGAAAGGTGGCGAACAAGATTTTAACAAGGCTCTGGCTTTACAGAAAACGACACAATATACTCCGGTATCGGCAGATGGTAAGACGGACAATAAAAAGTCAGGCGATAATTCGGAACGAAAAGAATCAGATAAGAATATTAATAAATTTGACCGCATATTAGTTGCCGATGCCGAAAATGACATTAAACCTAAATATGATAACCGTATGAGGGGAAGGGTACAGGATCAAAATATACAGATTACCATAGAACCGTCTTTTATTCTTACTTATTATGAAAAGACCCGTGAGGTAGGTCACGGTGTTGCATATTCCCGTGAGGTAGATGATATTAACAGGTCGAAGTTACTGGCACGCCAGTTATTACTGACCAATGCCGAACTCTCTTTATCAACTGCCCAGATAAATAATCATTTTTCTTCGATAAACGATTATTCGAAATTGATAGATATTAATTCTCAAAATCCAATGCCTTATTTTGCCAGGGCTTTGGATTTCATGCTCATTCAGGATTTTTCCAGTGCTATTGATGACTTGAACCGTACCATAATGTTGAGCCGCAATTTTATGTTGGCATATTTTATGCGCGCTGCTATCCGGTTTAAACAAATCGAGTACAAAATATCCACCGAATCAGCTAATGGCATTGATTTATTACCGTCGCAACAAGAACGGGGAACTTTCGGGTTGCGAGCTCATAAAATAGATACTCCCTTGAAAACAGGCTCGAAAGACGAATCGTTGTCTTTGGAATATGAAATGGTTTTGAGAGATTACGAGAAAGTACTGGAAATGTCTCCCGGTTTTGTTTATGGCTGGTTCAACCGGGCAAATGTACGTTGCGCCCAAAAAGATTTCCGGGGAGCGATTCTTGACTACAACGAAGCAATACGGCTTCGCCCTGATTTTGGCGAGGCCTATTTCAACCGTGGACTGGTTTATTTAAAACAAGGAAATGAAAAAGAAGGTATAGCCGACTTGAGTAAGGCTGGGGAGCTCGGCATAGTAGGAGCTTACAATATTTTAAAGAGATTGAGTGATTAAAACTATTTTTTGTTTCATACCTTTTGGTATTAAAAATTATTATTATTTTTGTGCCTTAATAAAAATGCGTAACTATGTTAAAGTTGGATATCGGCTTGATGTAAATTCGTATTTAATGAAACCAACAAGAACTTAACATTATGATAAAGATCACATTTCCTGATAATTCGGTTAAAGAATTTGAATCCGGGGTTACTCCTTTAGAAATAGCCGAAAGTATCAGTTCTCGTTTGGCGCAGGATGTTCTGGCTTCGACTGTAAACGGTGAAGCCTGGGATTTGATGCGGCCTATAGATAAAGATGCGGCTGTAAAATTGTTCAAGTGGGATGATAATGAGGGCAAACATGCTTTTTGGCATTCTTCCGCTCACTTATTGGCGGAAGCTTTGCAAGAATTGTATCCCGGTATTAAATTTGGTATTGGTCCTGCAATCGAGAATGGATTCTACTACGATGTTGATCCCGGAGAGACACCGCTGAAAGATACCGACCTTCCTGCTGTGGAGGCGAAAATGCTCGAATTGGCAGCCCGGAAAGAAGCCATTGTCCGCAAAGAGATAGCAAAGAAAGATGCTCTCAGGATGTTTGCAGACCGGGGAGAAGAATATAAAGTTGAACTTATCAGCGAATTGGAAGACGGTTCTATCACTACATATACTCAAGGTTCGTTTACTGACCTGTGCCGGGGACCGCATATCCCGAATACAGGAGTGATAAAGGCTGTGAAATTGACATCATTAGCAGGTGCATACTGGCGCGGGGATGAAAAGCGTAAACAGCTTATTCGCGTATATGGAATTTCATTTCCGAAAAAGAAAATGCTGGATGAATATCTTGTGCTGATGGAAGAGGCGAAGAAACGCGATCATCGTAAAATAGGGAAAGAAATGGAATTATTCGCTTTTTCTACGGCTGTGGGACAGGGTTTACCGTTATGGTTACCCAAAGGTGCACAGTTGCGGGAGCGGTTAGAAACTTTTTTACGTCGTATACAAAAACGTTTCGGATATCTTCAGGTAATAACTCCGCATATCGGAAATAAATTACTATATGTAACTTCAGGTCATTATGCAAAATATGGTAAAGATTCTTTCCAGCCGATACATACTCCCGAAGAAGGAGAAGAATTCTTATTAAAACCCATGAATTGCCCTCATCATTGCGAGATATATAAAGCGTTTCCGCGTTCTTATAAAGAATTGCCTTTGCGTTTTGCGGAATTCGGTACTGTATATCGTTATGAACAAAGTGGCGAGTTGCATGGTTTAACGAGAGTACGAGGATTTACTCAGGATGATGCACATATTTTCTGCCGTCCCGAACAGTTGAAAGAAGAGTTCCTCAAGGTGATGGATATTATCTTTATAATATTTAAAGCACTTGATTTCCAAAACTTTGAAGCACAGATATCGTTAAGAGACCCGAATAATCGTGAGAAATATATAGGAAGTGATGAAAACTGGGAAAAAGCCGAACGTGCAATTGTTGAAGCCTGTGAAGAAAAAGGTTTGAAAGCACGCGTCGAATTAGGAGAGGCTGCATTTTACGGACCAAAACTCGATTTTATGGTAAAGGATGCCATAGGTCGCAGATGGCAGTTAGGAACAATACAAGTCGATTATAATTTGCCTGAACGATTCGGTCTTGAATATACGGGAAGCGATAACCAGAAACATCGTCCGGTGATGATTCACAGAGCGCCTTTCGGGTCAATGGAGCGTTTTGTTGCTGTACTTATTGAACATACAGGCGGAAAATTCCCCTTGTGGCTTACTCCCGATCAGGTAGTTATCATGCCTATCAGCGAGAAGTTTAATGATTATGCCAACGAAGTGGCAAAAGTTCTTGCAGAAAAAGATATTCGTGCAATCGTGGATGACCGTAACGAAAAAATCGGTCGAAAAATACGTGATAATGAGTTGAAGAGAATCCCTTATTTGCTCATTGTGGGTGAAAAAGAATCAGAAAATGGTGAAGTTTCTGTAAGAAAACAGGGTGAAGGTGATAAAGGTATCATGAAAATTGCTACCTTTGCCCAGAATTTGACTCAAGAAGTTGAAAGTATGATTAACCAATGGTAATTTTGAATGGAGAAAAAACCTATCGTAGGACCTAAAGGAAACTTCCCTCCCAAGAGAAATGAGGGTATTAAAGAACAGTATCGTATCAACGAAAGAATTCGGGCTAAAGAAGTTCGTCTGGTTGGTGATAATATAGAGCAGGGTGTGTATCCGGTTCAAGAGGCATTGAAAATCGCCGATGAATTAGGGCTCGATTTGATAGAGATCTCGCCTAATGCTGTTCCTCCTGTATGTAGGGTTTTAGATTACCAGAAATTTCTGTATCAGCAAAAAAAGAGACAGAAAGAACAGAAGGCTAAATCTACTAAGGTGGTTGTAAAGGAAATTCGTTTCGGACCACAGACCGATGATCATGATTATAACTTTAAGTTAAAACATGCGATAGGTTTCTTAAATGAAGGAGCGAAAGTGAAAGCTTATGTCTTTTTCAAGGGACGTTCCATATTGTTTAAAGAACAAGGTGAAGTGCTTTTATTGCGCTTTGCAAATGATCTGGAAGACTATGCTAAGGTAGAGCAACTGCCAGTACTGGAAGGGAAGCGGATGATTATCATGTTTACTCCCAAAAAGAAATAAGAATAATTTGAGGAGACTCAAAGTTATATATACAAATTTATAAAACTAAAATTTAGTAAAATGCCAAAGATTAAAACTAACTCCGGTGCCAAAAAGAGGTTTGCCCTTACCGGATCAGGAAAAATCAAAAGAAAACATGCTTTTAAAAGTCACATTTTGACCAAAAAGACTACAAAGCAGAAAAGAAATCTTACTCATATGGGTCTCGTATCTCATGCCGACGAAAATAATGTGAGAGCATTATTAGGTATGAAATAATATTCTTTTCAATGTTTCTTTTAAAACAAATAGTTTAAAGATTTTTATTAACCGAATGCTTTTAGCTTAAAGATCACCGTGAAAAGTGACGCTAACATTCAAAACAAGAAAAAACTATGCCAAGATCAGTAAATCATGTTGCTTCAAGAGCAAGAAGAAAGAAAATTTTAAAACTTACCAGAGGTTACTATGGTTCCAGAAAAAATGTTTGGACGGTAGCTAAAAATACCTGGGAAAAAGGTTTAACATATGCTTATCGTGACCGTAAGGCTAAAAAACGTAATTTCCGTGCATTGTGGATACAACGTATCAATGCTGCAGCCCGTTTGGAAGGAATGTCTTATTCTAAATTAATGGGTGCGCTTCATAAAGCGGGTATCGAGATTAACCGTAAAGTGCTTGCCGATCTTGCTATGAATAATCCTGAAGCATTCCAGGCTATAGTAGCAAAGGTAAAGAATGCCTGATAAGCCAAAATATTTTAAAAATAGGGTTACAATATATTTGTAATCCTATTTTTTTATTTCAACTATTGCAAAATACATATTCAATGCTTATATTTGTAATAGAAAGTACAAGTCGCATTCAAGTTGAATGGGAAACTCATCAAAAATTATGAAATGCCGAGACAAGCTTTCTTCACCAATGGCGGGCCACACCTTCGGGTATGCTTTAGCACGGTGGATTACAAAGGGGGAGGAGCACTCAAATCCTGTCATTCGGAGTTTCATCGCATCCTTGGATGCGACTTCTTTATAGAATAAGGACGCTTGAAAAGGCGTCCTTATCTTATTATATGGCTATTGTTTTTAAGCAAGGGTTGGATATTAAAGTTCAGGAAGAGTTCCGGATTATTTTATATGAGAAGTAATCGTATATTTAAGTAATAAATATGCTCTTTTAATGCCTCGAAAAAATGTGGCTGTTTAAGTTATTTTTTTTACCTTTGCATGAGTAAAAATATCAATTATGGCAGATACTATAGCACAATTTGAGCATGTCATAGGAATATGTCGCGATCTCTATGCAAAAAAATTGAAAGATTACGGACCTTCTTGGCGCATTATGCGTCCTGAGTCTATAACTGATCAGCTTTTTATTAAAGCTAACCGTATACGTAGTATCGAGCTGAAAGGCGAAACAATGGTAGACGAGGGAATCCGTCCCGAATTTATCGCTTTGGTAAATTACGGTATTATCGGTCTTATCCAGCTTTCTTTGGGATATTCCGATGGGGAAGATATTTCGGCAGAAGAGGCTTTGGCTTTGTATGATAAGTTTATGACCGAAACGAAGACTTTGATGTATGCTAAGAATCACGATTATGATGAAGCATGGCGCAGTATGCGGATAAGTTCGTACACCGATCTTATCTTGACTAAAATATACCGCATAAAGAAAATAGA